>DATKCA010000070.1:0-3590 GCA_035544675.1 Thermoanaerobaculia bacterium
CGGCGTGGAGCCGATCGCGGCGACGAAGCGCGGCATCGACCGCATCGTCGACGCGGGAGCGTTCCCGACCGTGTGCATCTTCCGGCCGACGATCGGCAGCGACATGGAGTCGTATCCGCCGCCCGATCCCGTGGCGATGAAGGAGGTGTTCGCCTACCTCCACGAGAGCTGCCGGCGGGCCGGCCTTCCCGTGGGCGTGCTGCCGATCGAGGTCTCGCTCGTCGTGCAGCCCGAGGAGACGGCCGATCTGGTCGCCCCGAATTTCGCGAGCGCGCTGTATGCGATGAAGAACGCCGCGCTGCGGCAGATCGCGCGCCCGTACATCGCCTGGAAGCTCCGGCCGGTCGGAGCGATGGGTGCGTAACTCTTATGTGGCATTTGGTCGAGTTGGTCGAACGGGGCGCTCACGGTTTCGACTGTGAGTCGCGGAGCCAGGTCCAGACGGCGACCGCCGAGGGAAGTCCGATGATGCTCGCGGCGATGGCCACCACCTGGTCGAGCTCTTCGCGCGTAACGTCGAGAGCGATGGCCTTGCGGGCGCTGGAGTGGACCGCTCCTTCGCGCATGGCCCCGATGGCCACGCCGAGCTTGATCAGGCGGGCCGTCCGTTCATCGAGCGGTCCCTGCTTCGCGGCGTCGCCGAGCTGGTCCCAGGCCGCGCGGAGGGCCGGGAACGTTTTGCTGAATTCGTCGTAGGTGCGGGGTGCTTTGGGTAGCTTGCGGCTCATAGAGAGAGCATATGCCGGGTTGACGACGGCCGCGATCCGGCGTCGACGCGCTTCTGAGCGGTCATCATTGCGGCGGCGGCTTGCACTCGTCCGGATCGGTTCCGCGGCACTCCGCTTCCTGCACACAGGAGCGGTGCCAGGCGTGCCAGCGGTTGAAGACCTCGATGTCGGCCTGTTCCAGTCGCAGCGTCAACTGGTGAATCGCCGGCAGCTCCTGGTAAGCAGCTTCGAGATGCCGCAGGTGCTTTCTGGCGTCGTTGTAAACGAGGTCGGAGACGAGTGGAACGGCGGCACATTCTTCGAGCCGCTCTTTCATCGCCTCCAGTGATCCTGCATTCTGGACGGCCAGAGCGGCGCCGTAGATGCCGGCGGCAGCGTCCCAGAGGTTCCCGACGGTGAACCCTTTCACGCCGAGGAGATCGATGGAAACCGAATCGGCGCCGGAGAGAATGACGCTGGGATCGCCGGCCAGAACCTTCTGGATGATGCCGGTAAGCTGTCCCAGCGCCTGCGCTGCTTTCGGCGCGCTCGGACCGCCGAGCAGCGCCTGCATCAGAGTCAAGGCGATGTCCCATCCGGCGCACGAATTGGAGACGAGCTCGAAATCTGAACGGTACATTTCGGCCAGCCTGATGTTCTCTTGATACCGCTCGAATCGCGGGCGGAGCTCGTTCCGATGGGCCTGGGCCATGGCCACCGCGACCTCGAGCAGTCCGCGCTCCTGATCGTCATTGCCGCATGGATCGTCTTCTCCTTCCATCCCCTGGCGCGGCGGCTCCCCGCAGCCGCAGCAGACCTCCCATTGGACCCGCTGATTCGATTCGTTACCGTGCCCTCGGTCCCACGTCAACAGACCGCTGCCCGCGAACGGAATCACGGCGTAACGGTCGGCGTGCTGGTAGCAATCGGAAGGAGGCGATTCTCCGGCGCACTCCGTTCCATCGACGAAAATCGCCCAGGCTGACCGGCCGCGCGGCATGATCTCGATAGGATCGAGGAACTTGAGACCGATGCCCCCTTTGGAATCCCCGCTGCGGTGGGTGCAGTGATGATCCACCACCGTACTGTCGAACAGTTCTTGCGGAAAGGTGATGTAGAGGTAGGGGTCCGTGGGATGGAATGTCACGGATCCGCCGTGCGCCAGGTCGGCGACACCGGAGCCGCGGGCTCCGGGACAGCGACAATTCCGACCCTCGGGATCGGGCAGATCAACACACTCGTCCGCCTCGGTTCGCCAGGTCATTTCGGTAGCGGTCCACGGCGCTGCGAGATCGACCCGCCAGGCGAAGGAAAGCATGGGAGCGAGGTCAAACCAGATGCGAGCCCGCCCCGAACGGCTGACTGTGATGTCGTGGCTGGTCTCGAGTTGCATTTCGGCGTTGCCGCCGAGCGGCCGGCCGGCGGGGCAGGGCTGAACCGTCGCTGCAGTGATCGCCAGCAGGGTGGATCCGAGCGCTCCGGCGAGCATGCATGGGAGTCTATAGAAGCTTCCTGGCAAGGTCTATGACCGGCTGCGATGGCGTTCCTGCGCCGCTTCCTTCGATTCCTCGGAGCGGGCCAGCGTGAGGGCGGCGTTCAGCAGGGCGATGTGCGTCAGGGCCTGGGGGAAGTTGCCGAGGAACTCGCCGGTGGCCGGGTCGATCTGCTCGGAGTAAAGGCCGACGTCGTTGGCATGTTCGAGCAGTTGCTCGAAGACCTCGTGGGCCTCGGCGTGGCGGCCGCCCATGGCCAGGCACTCCACCATCCAGAAGCTCGCCGCCAGGAAGGCTCCCTCTTTGCCCGGCAGACCATCATCGATGCCGAGATAGCGATAGAGAAAGGGTCCCTGGCCGAGCTTGTCCCGGACTGCATCGATGGTCTGCAGCATGACCGGATCGTCGGCTTTGACCAGACCGACGCGGGCAAGGTAGAGGAGGGAGGCGTCGAGATGCGAGCCGCCGAAGGTCGCCACCAGCGTGCCGCGGCGGCGATCGATGCCCGCGGCGTAGACGGCGTCGGCGATGTCGCGCCGCACGATCTTCCAGCGCTGCGTGTCGGCCTTCACGCCCCACCGCTCGCTCAGATCGATGGCCGAATCGAGGGCCAGCCAGGCCATGGCCTTCGAATGGACGTGCTGGCGGGGCTCGGAGCGAAGCTCCCAGATCCCTTCGTCGGGCTCCTCCCAGCGTGCCGCGATGAGATTGGCGGTATGGACGACCAGCTCCTGCGCTTCCGGCGGAATCTCGGAGGTGCCGTTCTCCTGGGCGAAGCGGTCCAGCGCGCCGAGGAGCTCCCCGTACATGTCGAGCTGCCACTGACCGGAGGCGGCGTTGCCGACCCGTACCGGCCGCGAGCCGCGATAGCCTTCGAAGTGCTCGAGAATCGTCTCGTCGATGCGCGACTCGCCGCGGATGCCGTAGAGCACTTTCAGCCGCGGCTCGGTCTGCTGCGTCGCACCGATCAGCCACTGCACGAACGACGTCGCCTCGGCCCGGAAGCCGGCGTCGAACAGCGCCCGCACCGTGAACGTGGCGTCCCGCAGCCAGCAGTACCGGTAGTCCCAGTTGCGGACTCCGCCGATTCCTTCCGGCAGTGACGTGGTCGGCGCGGCGATGATCGCGCCGGTCGGGGAGTAGTCCATCAACTTCAGTACCAGGGCGCTGCGAAGGACCATGTCCGAGTAAGGTCCGTTGTAGCGGAGGTGGCCGGACCATTTCTGCCAGAAGTCGATGGTGTGCCGGATCTCCTGTTCGGCTTCCTCGTGCGTATCGGCGCCGTCGATGCGCAGGCCGAAGATGAAGTCGTGTACGTCCCCGGAGCGGACCAGGCCGGCCGCCCGGACCACGTCGCCGTCGACCTGCAGCGGCACATCGCTTCGCAGGA
>DATKCA010000071.1:0-9699 GCA_035544675.1 Thermoanaerobaculia bacterium
TTCACCAGACTCATCGAGGACCATCCCGCGGAGCTGTCGATGCTTCTGAAGCTCGATCCCAGCCTCCTCTCCAACCAGGAGTTTCTGGCCGGATACCCGAACGTCGCGCAGTTCATCGAGAGAAATCCCGAGGTCCTTCGAAATCCGCGCTTCTATCTGGTTCGGTTCCCCACTCCCGGCCGGAGTGCCAGCGGCGGCCCGCTCGAGGACTTCATCGAGATGCTCGCGGCCATCTCCGGATTCGGTCTGGCCCTGTTCGCGTTCATCTGGTTCGTCCGGACGGTGATCGACCAGAGAAGGTGGAACCGCCTGTCGCGGACTCAGAGCGAGGTCCATAACAAGATCCTCGACCGGTTCGCCTCCAGCGACGAGCTGCTGCAGTACATCAAGAGCCCGGCCGGCACGAAGTTCCTGGAGTCGGCGCCGATTCCTCTGCACACGGAGAGACCGCGCCAGAACGGCTCATTGACCCGGATCATGTGGTCGATTCAGATCGGGGTGGTGGTCGCGGCGGGCGCGCTGGGCATGCTCCTGGTCAGTCTCCGCTTCGGCGGCGAGACCGGGCAGGGATTGTTTGCCATGGGAGCCATCGCATTCTGTGTCGGCGCCGGCTTCGTCGGCTCCGCGATCGTCTCGCTGATCCTCTCGCGGCGCCTCGGGATGTGGGCGGAGGCGAGAACGGCGGAGGCACTCGATGACTCGGGGCTCGTGAGATGATCGATACGATGAGTTTCCCGCTCGCAATCCGAGACATGACCATCCCGGCCAGCCGCGACGCCGAAGGCGCCCTGTCCGTGATGGGCGAAGACGAGTTCCGCCTGTTCTACGAGCGAACCGCGCGGCCGCTCTGGGCCTACCTCTCCCGCATCACCGGCGACCGGCAGCAGGCGGACGATCTGCTCCAGGAGGCGTACTACCGCTTCTATCGCGCGGGGAAGAGGCACGAGAGCGAGACGCACCGGCGGAACTCGCTGTTCCAGATCGCCACGAATCTCACACGCGACCTGGCCCGCCGGGCCAGCCGTTACCAGGATGTCCCGCTGGAGAACGAGGACGACACACCGAGCGCGATTCCGGACAGAGATGCTCCCGTCCCCGAGACCCGGGCGGCGATGCGGACCGATCTGCAGCGGGCCATGCAGCAGCTCGAGCCGATGCAGCGCGAGATTCTCTGGCTCGCCTACGGGCAGGGCGCGTCGCACCAGGAGATCGCCGAGATCCTGGGATTGCGCGCCATCAGCATCCGCACTCTCCTCTTCCGCGCCAGAAAAAAGCTGGCGGCGATCCTGACCGGAGGGACGCGATGAACCTCGACCGCTGCCACCGTGAAGACGAGCTGCTCGACTCCCTGGGGCGCGGCCTGGTCGGCCCCGAGCTGGCCGCGCATGTCGAGGAGTGCGCCGCCTGCAGTGAGACCGGCCTGGTTGCCGGTGCGTTGCTCGACGAACGGATGGATGCCGTCATGGAGGCGCCCGTCCCCAGTGCCGGGACGATGTTGTTTCGGTTGCAGATGCGTCTCCGGCAGGAGGCACAGGCCAAGGCGCGGCGCTCGCTGGTCATCGGTCAGGCCATGACGCTGGTGGTGGCGCTGGTTCTGGCCGGCTCGCTGTTCGGCGTGGAGATCGCGGTCGGATTCCGCGAGGTGATGGCCTCGATCCGGCTCAGCACGAACGTCCTGATTGCGCTGGCCACGTGGGCCCTTCTCGCGCCGATCGCAGGCTACGTGGCCATCAAACAGAAGTAGCGCTCAATGCTCGTGGGAGAACACCTCGCCCGTCAGATAGATGGTCGCCACCCCGGCCACGATGAGCGTGATCTGGATGACGCCCGCCCACTTTCCGCGGCGATGATGGAGCGAGGGGACGAGGTCGGCCAGGGCGATGTAGATGAAGCCGCCGGCGGCGATGGGCAGCATCCAGCCGATGGCCGATTGGAATGCCGATGACCAGACCGAGGCCACGATGGCTCCCGGGACCACGGTGATGGCCGACAGATAGTTGAGGATGAGCGCGCGCCGCCTCGGCATCCCGCTCTCGAGAAGCACCGCGAAGTCGCCGATCTCCTGCGGCACCTCGTGCGCGAAGATGGCCACGGCCGAGATCAGGCCGAGCTGGGGACTGACGCTGAACGTCACGCCGAGGACGACGCCGTCGATGAAGTTGTGGAGGGCATCGCCCCAGAGGAGCACTTCCGCCGTGGACTCGGCGTGATGGAGCTCCTCCTCGCGGATGTGCGTGTGCCTCCACCGAATGGCCCGCTCGATGGCGATGAAGAGCACGATGCCGCCCAGGAAGAGCAGCATCACCTCTTCGGTCGGCCGCACCTCCAGTGCTTCCGGGAGCAGATGCAGAGCCGCGGTGCCGGCCAGCGTGCCGATGGCGAACGACAGGATCCAGACCGCTGCGCGCTCGGCACGCGTTCCGAGAAGGAGGACCGACGTGCTGCCGATGATTGCGGCGGCACTCACAGTCAGAGCGGCGAGAAACGGCCAGATGCTCATTGCGTGGCCGGGAGGATACCCGTATCGCATGGAGCGCGGAGGATCACCGAGACCGATGGAGCGCTGCCCCATTCCGTCCCGAAGGGGGAAGACTAACCTGCAGAACTGGCGGCGATCATGGCCGCGTGCGCCATGGCTGCCGCCGCGACAACGGCTGCTGAAGATCCGCCGAACGCGATGATCGAGTGACCCAGCCCCTTGAGGCGGTTATGCCACCGGATCGTTCCCGTGGATGGATCGATGCAATACAGCTCGCCCGTCGCTCCGGCATAGACTGCGTCCTTCTCCACCGCGATGGTGATGAAGGTCGACGAGCGCAGTTTGCACCGCCAACGCTCACTGCCTGTGGCGCGATCGATTGCGACCAGGTGACCACCGATGCCGATGTAGATCGGCCCCTCTGTCCTGCCCATATGAACCTCCTTCGTCGAAGGCGGAGCATACAGCCTCAGAACCTGACTTCCTGGCTGGCCGCTCTCACATCACACGCCTCGCAGAGCCATCCGTGGGCGGTGAGCCTGAATGGCGCTTCGTTCTCGTCGCGGAACAGTGTTCTGGTCTCGTGGCACCAGGGGCAGCGAACGACATGAGGGTTTCCGAGCTCGGGGTTGGCGCGAAGAATCGCCACGGCGATGTCTCTCTCGCCGTCGATGAGGTCGTCGCTGCGCAGAAGCTTCCCTGCCGTCGTTCGAACGGCCAGCCTGGTCACGTCCGGCTCCCATGCTCGTCGAGCCACGCCAGGAGGTGACGGATGCTGCCGGTGGCCAGGCCGATGCACGTATCCGCCGCGCCGTAATAGAGATTGAGCGTGTCGCCGTCGCGGCCGATCGTGTAGCCGCAGGGGAACGTGACGTTGGCCACGTCGCCGTGCGTCTCATAGCCGGCTTCCGGTCCGAAGACCCACTCGTCGCCGCGCAGCAGCAGTTGAGCAGGGTGTTCCAGATCGAAAAGCGCCAGGCCCAGCCGATAGAGAGTGCCGGCGGCGTTGTGCCGCACGCCGTGGTAGATCATCAGCCATCCCCGCTCGGTCTCGATGAGCGGGGGCGAGAGTCCCACCTTGTTCGCATCCCACCATCCGCCGCGGCGGGCCTGCAGCATCATGCGGTGACCGCCCCAGCTGCGCAGGTCTGGCGAGTACGAGATCCAGACATGCGCTCCCGAGTCGGCGATGGGCCGGTGCACGAGCGCGTACATCCCGTCCACGCGGCGCGGCAGCAGCGCGGCATCCTTGTCGTCGGGCTGCATGACGAGACCGAACCTCTCGAAGTGAATGAAGTCCGCGGTCAGCGCCAGCGAGACGCCCGGCCCTCCCTTTCCGAACGCGGTGTACGCGATGGCGTACCTGCCCAGGTCCGGGACGAACGTGATGCGAGGGTCTTCGATGCCCCAGAGCTCTTCCGGATGATTGTCATGATCGGGCACCAGCGTCGGCTCGGGGTCGATGATCCAGTTGCCGACTCCGTCGGCCGATCGAGCGGCCGACAGATGCGAGTGCCCGCGACGGTCTTCCACTCTGCACAGAAGCAGCGTCGTTCCGTCAGGCAGCAGCGTCGCTCCGGCATTGAAAACCGTGTGGACCGGGTACGGCCAGTCGGCCGCCGTGAGGATGGGGTTCCTCTCGCTGCGATGAAAGAGCGTCTCGTATTGCTCGCGGCGCCGCCGGGCCGGCGGCGCTCCACTCGGCAGCGCGACCGTCATGCTCCCACCGCCGCGAGTGCTTCGGATGACTCCGCGACCGGGATCTGCATGGCGTTCCATCGCACTTCGTCGGCGCGCATGTCCATGAGGGCGAGCAGAAACGACAGCGTCGACTCGGCCCCCTCGTTCTCGTTGAGCCGGTCGGCGTGCAGACCATCACGACAACCGCCGGACAGCGGGTCGTACAGCGCCTGCTGTAACTGGTTCTGGCCGAGAAACCAGGTGAAAGCGCGTCGCGCGTGCGCGGCCCATCGATGGTCTCCCGTCGTCCGGAACGCGAGCATGCAGGCCGAAACGGTGGCGCAGGCCTCGACGGGCTGCTGATCGAACGCCGCCGCAGTCATGCCCCGCTCGAAGAACCCGTTCGTCCCCACCGGCGCGAAATATCCGTCCGCCGTTCGTTGAATCGTCGTCAGCCATTCCAGCGAGCGGATGCCGGTGGCCACCATCGCGGCGTTGCCGGTCCACGACCCCGTCGCGATCAGCGCCTGAGGCAGCCGCGCGTTGCAGTACGTGACCCGGTTCTCGCACCACGGCCAATCCGCCCCGGTGGTACGGCTGAAGAGACCCATGAGGCGTTCACCGATCTCTCTGCCCGCTGCCTGCACGTTCCGATCGCCCTCGAAGACGTGCAGGTACTGCTCGATTCCCAGCAGCGCAAAGGCCCATGCACGCGGGCTGCTGAAGCTCGACACCGCGGGAAGCGCGGCGTGGAACAGCGAGCCGGCCAGACTTTGACGTCCCGGATCGGCCGAGCGCCCCACCACCGTGCCAAGGGCCCAGAGGGCACGGCCATGGCTGTCTTCGGAGCCTTGTTCCTCCACCCAGTTGCGGGAGTACGACATGAAGTTCCTGAAACGCCCCAGCGGCCGGTTGAAGGCATGGTTCACGAACGCCATGTAGCGCGAGGCCAGAGTGCTCACGATCCGCGGATCGTCCGCCCCCGTGTCCTCGAGGAGCGTCATGAGCAGCAGTGCGCGCGCGTTGTCGTCGAGGCAGTAGCCCTCCTCGTAACGCGGCACGTTGAAGGTGGCGTGCTGCATCATCCCGGTATCGTCGGTCATGATCGAGACATGGTCGAGATTGACCTGGGGCAGCTTTGCCGGCCGCGTGGCCAGGGTGCTGACCCGAAACGCCGTGTCCCGCCTCTGCGCATGTTCGCTGCGGGCGCGCTCGAACGTGCGGAGGTACGACTCCGCCACGGCCGGCCACAACATCGCTCGCCCGTGCGCGGCGGCACGCTCGCGGAAGTTGAGACGTTTCTCCGGATCATCGAGCAGCCCGATGATCTCTCTGGCGATGGCCGGCGCGTCTCTCCACGGCACGAGAATCCCGCGCTCGTCCGCCAGCAGCTCTCGCGCGTACGCGTACGGCGTGGAGATGACGGCCTTGCCGGCTCCCAGCGCGTAGGCCAGGGTTCCCGAGGTGATCTGCTCGGGATTCAGGTAGGGAGTGATGTAGATGTCCGCCGCGGCCAGGAACTCGGTGAGCTCGGCCTGGCTGACGAAGCGGTCGTGGAAGATGACGCTGCCGTCCACGCCCAGTCGTTTGGCGCGGTCCTCCAGCATCAGCCGGTAGGTCTCGCCGTGCCGCTCCAGGATGTGGGGATGTGTGGCCCCCAGGACGATGTACACCGCCTGCGGATGGCGGGAGAGGATCTCGGGAAGGGCGTCGATGACGTGTTCGATCCCCTTGTCGGGCGAGAGCAGACCGAACGTGAGAATCATCGGGCGGCCTTCCACGCCGAGGCGGTTCTTGCTGCCGGCGAACGGCACGTTGGGGATCCCGTGCGGGATGACGTCGATCTTCTCCGGCCCGACGCCGTGGACCTCGCGCAGGATCTTCGCGCCGCCCTCGGTCATGACCACCAGGCGGTCCGACAGCGTCGTGATCTCGTCCATCACGCGCCGCTGGTGCAGGTTCGGCGTGCCCAGCAGGGTGTGCAGAGTCGTGACGACCGGCATCCGCAGCGAGCGGAGCAGCGTGAGGAGGTGACTGCCCGCCTTGCCGCCGAAGATCCCGTATTCGTGCTGCACGGAGATCACGTCGACGGCGTTCACGTTCAGGAAGTCGGCCGCACGCGTATAGGAGCCGGCCTCGGTGTCGGTCAGCTCGAAACGGACGCGTTCCGGGTAGGCGTAGCGGTGGCGGCCGTCATTCATCGCCAGGACCAGGCAGTCCAGCTCCTGTCCCGCCGAAGCGATGGCCGCGGCGAGATCGGTCGTGAATGTGGCAATCCCGCAATGGCGCGGCAGGTGATTCCCGAGCAGCGCTACGCGGTGAATGCTCCGGTCATCGGTGGACGTTCGTTCCATCAGTCAGCATCGCTCCTTGACGATGGCCGCGGCCTGTCGCTCAAGGCTTCGCAGCAGGTGGTCCATGCATTCCCCGGTCCTGAATCGTGATCCGCATGATCCCCACCATGGGCCTCATGTTGCGGCGGCGACCTGTGGCTCGAGCACCGGCGCGGCGGCGGCCGTCACGACGCGGCGCGGCGGCAGCATCAGGTGCCAGCGCGCGATGAAGTCTTTGGGAATGACGAATTCGAAGGTCTGACTCTGTGTGCGGATACGGAGGACTCTGCCGTCCGCGGGCACGCTGCCGGTGACCAGCTCACTGTCGTACTCGATCTCGCGGACCCACTGCAGATCGATGGACGCCTCCATGCCGGAGTTCTCGTAGAACAGCGTCGAATGCGTCACCGCCAGAGCGACCTCGACATGGCGATTGCCATCGACGAGCACTCCGCGGCCGACCAGCCGGGACGTCGGCCGGCGTTTCTCGTTGAGCGCGTCGATCCGGTTCGATCCGAAGTGGCGAAAGAGACTCCAGGCAACAAACACAACAGCGACGACAGCTACAAGCGACAGCCACGGCATCATGAGAAGTCCTTTCCAGGGCGCGGAAACGGGAGAACGACCAGCCGGTCGTCCTCCCGCGGTTCGATGGGTGTGGTCAGAACTTCGAGGGGGCGCCTTCTTTCTTCGGTTTGGCCTCGTTGACCTTGAGCGCCTGTCCGTGCACATCGCGCCCGTCGAGGCCGGTGATGGCGGCGCGACCTTCCGTCTCGTTGCTGTACTCGATGAAGCCGAAGCCCTTCGAGGTGCCGCTGGAACGCTCGGTGGCGACGTTGGCCGAGATCGGCTTGCCGTACGGCGTGGCCAGCTCGTTCAGCTGCGCATCGGTGACCTGCTTGGCGAGATTTCCTACATACAGTTTCATTGGAACTCCTGTCCCGGTGCTGTCGCAGAACGCGAAGCCGCACATCGGGAGTCTTTGGGGAGGCTAAGAGGGTGAGTCCAGAGGTTCTGACTTAGTTCAGAAGGACTGAAGGGGCGAGGAAGTTTCCTCGACGTGCCCTGATCTTACGCCGGTTGCGTGCCATTTGGGGGGGTCACGTCTTAGTAGATGAGTCCGCTCTACCGTACGTAGGCAAACCGAAAACCGAAGACCTGACCCCCCTTGTCCGCTTCTGGGACGCGCTGTCCCACGATCGGGCATTCCGCCCCTCCCGGCCCTGCCACGCAATCGACTTAACGATCAGGAAACGCGCGACTTCACTCATTGCGCCCCCGTGGCACCTCCGTTGCGCTGGAGCCCGTCCACAGATCCATGGATATCGTCCGGACAGGCATCGTCGAGAAGAAGAAAAAGCAGCGCATCATCGCGGGCTCGATTGCCTTCATCGCGGTCGCCGGCATCACCCTCGGCATCTCCCAGCTGAAGCCGGCCGCGCCGGTCGTGGAGCGCTCCACCGTCTGGGTCGACGTCGTCAAGCGCGGCCCCATGCTCCGCCAGGTGCGCGGAACCGGAACGCTCGTGCCGGAAATCGTCCGTTGGATTCCGGCGGCAACCGAGGCGCGGGTGGAGAAGGTGCTGGTACAGCCGGGAGAGCCGGTCGGTCCGGAGACCGTGCTGCTCGAGCTCAGCGATCCGGAGCAGGTGCAGCGCACTCTGAATGCCGGGCTGCAGCTTCGCGCCGCCGAATCGGAGTACGTAAATCTCGAGGCAGAGCTGGAGAGCGAGCGTCTGCGCCAGGAGGCGGAGGCGGCGCGTCTGAAGGCGGAGTACGAAGCGGCGCGGCTGCGTGCCGATGCGGACCAGGCGCTCGCAAAAGAGCAGCTGCTGCCGGAGATCACACGAAAAATCTCGCAGCAGAGTGCCGACGAGCTGCGAAACCGGTATCAGCTGGAGCAGCGGCGGATCATCGCCGGCGCCAACGGCAGCCGTGCGCGTCTGGCCGCCCGCCGCTCGCAGGTCGAGCAACTTCGCTCCATGTACGAGCTGCAGCGCACGCAGCTCGCCTCCCTGCAGGTGCGCGCCGGCATCAACGGCGTGCTGCAGCAGATCGGGGTGGAGGTCGGCCAGCGCGTACCGGCCGGGACGATCCTGGCCAAGGCCGTCGACGTCACGAAGCTCAAGGCGCAACTCCGCGTGGCAGAGACGCAGGCCAAGGACATCCAGCCGGGTCAGCAGGCGGTCATCGACACACGCAACGGCGTGGTGAAGGGTCACGTCGTGCGCATCGATCCGGCCGTGCAGAACGGGACCGTGACCGTGGACGTTGCGCTCGACGAGGCCCTGCCGAGAGGTGCGCGCCCCGACCTGACCGTCGACGGCACGATCGAGCTGGAGCGCCTCGACAACATCCTCTTCGTGAACCGTCCCGTGCACGCGCAGGAGCTCGGCGCCGGATCGATCTTCAAGCTGGAGGAAAACGGCAGCGACGCCACCCGCGTGAAAGTGCAGTTCGGCCGCGGCTCCGTCAGCACGATCGAGGTCACCGGCGGCCTTGCCGAGGGTGACCGCGTGATCCTGTCGGACATGTCCGCGTGGAACGAGAACGACCGGATTCGATTGAGATGAGGGCTCTCAGCCCTGAACAAGGAGAAACGAATGAGCACGACAGCGGCCGAACAGCCCCTGATCCGCCTGGAGGGAGTGAAGAAGGTCTTCTACACGGACGAGATCGAGACGCACGCGCTGGCGGGTGTCGACCTGGACATCCGTCGCGGTGAGTACGTCTCCATCGCCGGCCCCTCCGGCTGCGGCAAGTCCACTCTCCTCTCGATTCTCGGACTTCTGGACACGCCGACCGAGGGCAAGTACGAGCTCAACGGGATGGCGGTGGAGAACATCACGGCCGGCGATCGCGCCCGCATCCGCAACCAGCAGATCGGGTTCATCTTCCAGGCGTTCAATCTGATCGGCGATCTCACGGTGTACGAGAACGTGGAGCTGCCGCTCACCTACCGTCACATCTCCGCCGCCGATCGGAAGAAGCGCGTGCAGGCGGCACTCGAGCGCGTGGGGATGGCGCACCGCACCAAGCATTTCCCGGCGCAGCTCTCCGGCGGACAGCAGCAGCGCGTGGCCGTGGCACGCGCGCTCGGCGGCGACCCGGCCATCCTCCTCGCCGACGAGCCGACCGGCAATCTCGACTCCAAGAACGGCCAGGCGGTGATGGACCTCCTGCGCGAGCTGCACCAGGGCGGGGCGAC
>DATKCA010000072.1:0-2282 GCA_035544675.1 Thermoanaerobaculia bacterium
CGCGAGACGGGCCGCAACGACGAGCGGTTGAAGGAGCTCGAGCAGGCGTGGCGCGACGCCATCGCCGAGGCGGACAAGTTCGTCGTCACCGACGAGTTCCAGAAGGTGGTGGAGAGCGCCGGCGGGGTCGGCCTCAACGCCTTCACGGCGACGGACGTGACGGCCTACTTCTTCTCCATGCCGTCGAACCGGTTCGAGCTGTGGGCGTATCTCGAATCGGAGCGGTGGCGGGCGCCGTTCCTTCGCGAGTTCTACAAGGAACGCGACGTGGTCATGGAAGAGCGGCGCATGCGGGTCGAGAGCAGCCCGATCGGCCGGCTGCTCGAGCAGTTCATGGGGGCGGCGTTCATCGCCCACCCGTATGGAGTGCGCGGGATCGGCCACATGTCCGACCTGCGGTCGATCTCCGCGACGGACGCGGTCGAGTTCTTCGGCAAGTACTACGTGCCTGCCAACATGGTGCTGGCCATCGTCGGCGACGTGAAGGCGTCCGCGGCGATGCCCGTCATCGAGAAATACTTCGGACGGCTGCCGAAGGCGCCCGAGCCCGATCCGCTGCGGACCGTCGAGCCGCCGCAGAAGAGCGAGCGGACCGTGATCCTCCGCGACACGGCGCAGCCGCTCTACCTCGAGGGCTACCACCGCCCCTCCGCGAATCACCCTGACGATCCGATCTACACCGCCATCGAGATGCTGATGTCGTCCGGACGGACCTCACGCCTCTACAAGTCGCTCGTGCGCGACCAGAAGATCGCCGTGCAGGCGGCCGGCTTCAACGGATTCCCCGGTGAGAAGTACCCGAACCTCTTCACCTACTTCCTCGTCCCCGCGGCGGGCAAAACGGCCGCGGAGATGGCCGCTCCGCTGCACGCGGAGATCGAACGGCTCAAGAACGAGGACGTGACGGCAGAGGAGCTGGAGTCGATCAAGACGCGCGCGAAGGCAGCGCTGCTGCGTGAGCTCGACAGCAACTCCGGGCTGGCGCTGCAGCTGGCCATGACCGAAACCATCCGCGGCGACTGGCGCGAGCTGTTCCGCGGCGTCGACCGGATCGAGAAGGTGACGCCGGCCGACATCCGCCGCGTCGCCAACGAGGTGTTCGTGCCCGGCAACCGCACCGTCGGGATGATCGAGCGGCACGCTCCGGCCGCCACCGCGGCGAAGGGAGACTCGAAATGAAAACGCTGACGAGACATCTGGGCGCCGCAGCGCTCGCCGTCGCGGCTCTGGCCGGCCAGGCTTTCGGCCAGGTCAAGGACTATCGCGACATCGTGACGCCGCCGCTGCGCAGCTTCACCGTCCCGCAGCCGAAGCGCGTGGTGCTGCCGAACGGCATGGTGCTTCTGCTGATCGAGGATCGCGAGCTTCCGATCATCCGCGGCACGGCCCGCATCCGCGGCGGCTCGCGCGACCTTCCCCCCGAAAAAGCGGGGCAGGCCGGCATCTACGGCCAGGCCTGGCGCACCGGCGGCACGCAGACGCGAACCGGCGATCAGCTCGACGAGTTCCTCGAGTCGCGCGCCGCGATCGTCGAGACGAGCGGCGGCGGCGACGCCACGAGCATCTCGTTGAACGTCCTCAAAAACGACTTCGACAAGGTCCTGCCGATCTTCCTCGATCTGCTGCGCAACCCCGCCTTCCGTCAGGAGAAGATCGATCTGGCGAAGACGCAGGCCAACACGGCCATCTCGCGCCGGAACGACGAATCGTCCTCGATCCTCGGCCGCGAGTCGACGAAGCTCGGCTACGGAGCCGGCTCGCCGTACGCCACGCAGTCCGAGTACGAGACGATCGCCTCGATCACCCGTGACGATCTGCTGCAATTCCATCAGCGCTACGTCCATCCGAACAACATCGTCTTCGGGATCGTCGGCGACTTCGACACGGCAGCGATGGAACGGAAGCTCCGTCAGGCCTTCGCCTCGTTGAGGCGCGGTCCCGCCGCCCCTGCCGCACCGGCGGCCGGCACGCCCGCTCGACCGGGCGTCTACTTCGTCGCCAAGGACGATGTGAACCAGTCCAGCGTGGCCATGGTTCACGAAGGCATCGTCCGCAACAATCCCGATTACGCGGCGCTGCAGGTGCTCAACGAGGTGCTCAATTCCGAGCGTCTCTTCCCCCGCATCCGGACCCAGCAGGGTCTGGCCTACTCCGTCTTCGGCGTGGTCGGCAGCAACTGGGACTACCCCGGACTCTTCCGCGCGCAGGTCGGCACGAAGAGCGAAACGACGGCGCAGGCCATCGAGTCGCTGCGCAGCGAGCTCACCGCGCTGCACACGCAG
>DATKCA010000073.1:0-9265 GCA_035544675.1 Thermoanaerobaculia bacterium
TTCGAGCTCCACTCCATCGACAAAGACCGCGCCATGATCGAGCCCGCCCTCCAGCTCTTCGACGCCGTCGTCCTCTTCCCTCACGACGAGTCGCTCGAGTTCGAGTCGTGGGAGAAAACCTGGCGCCAATGGACCTGGTGCGACGCGCTCTTCATGTCTCCCCCCGCCCTGGCCATGGCCACACGCGCTACCGGCAACCGCCGCTATGCCGACTTCATGAACCGCATGTGGTGGAAGACCACCGACTACCTCTACGACAAGGAGGAGCACCTCTACTACCGCGACAGCCGCTTCTTCACCGAGCGCGCTCCGAACGGAAAGAAAGTCTTCTGGAGCCGCGGAAACGGCTGGGTGATGGCCGGACTGGCCCGCGTCCTCCAGAACCTGCCGGACGATTTCGAAGATCGTCCGCGCTACGAGACACTCTTCAGAGAGATGGCGCCGAAGATCGCCAGCCTGCAGGGCGACGACGGCTACTGGCGCTCCAGCCTCCTCGATCCCGGCACCCGCCCTCTCCCCGAGACCAGCGGCACCGCCTTCTTCGTCTACGCACTGGCCTGGGGCGTGAACGAAGGACTGCTCGACCGTCCCGCATACGAGCCGGTCATCCGCAAAGGATGGTCGGCGCTGGTCCGCGCCACCAGGCCGGATGGAATGCTCGGCTGGGTGCAGCGCATCGGCGATCAGCCGGGAGACACGACCGCGGATGGCACCGAGATCTACGGGACAGGCGCGTTGCTGTTAGCGGGCAGCGAAGTGCATCGGATGCGGATCCATCCGCGCTGATGACGCCGCCGGGTCGGCGGCGCTCCACCGGACTACGTGCCCGTGCCCGAGCCCGGCTTTTGACTTTCATCCTCCAGCAGCTAACGCGACTCGTTGAGCAGCAGCATCATCTCCAGCGTCCGCATGTCCGGCGAGTGGCCGGGCGCGACGGCGTATTCCCCTGCCACCGACACGATGGCCCGCAACCGATCCACGTCGTTGCGGCTCACCCCGTGCTCCCGCGCGAACGCCAGCCACTCCGGCGGCACCTCGCTCTCCACCTCCCCCTCCGCCATCATCGGCTCGCGCGCGCAGTTGATGTGCGCACATCCGAACTGCTCGCCGCACTCCACGCACGGCGGCGGATCGCTGAGGTCGCGCAGCTCCTCCTCGGTCAGTCTCCTGAGGATGCCGCTGCGACGGTCGCGCACGTAGTGAATGCCGCTCTCGCTCCGCGAGAGAAACTCGTGTCGCTCGTAAGGCATGGGCGCGCGAGCATAGCTCAGAAGAAGCGGCCGCTCGACTCCACCCGCACCGAGTAGCCGGCCGTGTACGAGTCGCCGTTCGTGAGCAGCACGCGCACGAACAGAACGATCTCGCTGGCCTCGTTGGGCCGGAGAGATCTCGTCTGTCTGCCCCACGTATTCACATCGAGAGTGAAATTCTCGTGCTCGGAGATCAGCTCGTTGACCGGCTTGCTGACCGCGTCGATGCCGAACGCGGAACGGCCGTCCGACTGGACGGTGATGCGCTGGATCGTCACATCGAAGTCCGAGATGTTCTCGACGTCGACGCTCAGCTCGACGGGAGAGGAAGTGTTCGAGAACCAGCCCTGGACGCGGGTGATCTCGACGAAGATCGGCGCGTCAGGACCGATCTCCAGCGCGCGCGTGGCCAGTCCGCCGCCGGTGGAGCAGCCGGCCAGAGCGAGAAAGGCGGCGGCGAGCAGTCGAGACATCGGTGAGATGGTGAGCCCGGTAGGGATCGAACCTACGACCAATTGGTTAAAAGCCAACTGCTCTACCACTGAGCTACGGGCCCGGCCGGCGGCGGCACAACATACGAACGGCCTGCCGAGCTGTCAACCCTCTGCAAGGAAAGGAAATTGCGCCGTCCGCGGAGCCTGCCGTGCGAGAATGCAGCGCTTGCCACCCCCCTCCCGTCCCCGCTGTCTGCTCGTCGATGCCGACGACAGTTTCGCGCAGATTCTGGCCGGAATCATCACCCCACACGGTTTCGACATCAAGATCCTCGGCGAGCCGTTCGCGGCCCTCCTCGAGCTGCGGGCCCGGCGCTACGACCTCGTGCTCTTCGACCTCTCCTCGAAGGATGGCGACGCCGCCTTCGTCCTGGACAGGGTCCGCACCGAGATGCCGGCAGTGCTCGAGCATACCGTCATCGTGACGACAAACCCTCTCGTTGCCAGCGAAGTCTCGGTTGGTGTCCCGGTGATCGGCAAGAGCGACCTCGCCCCGCTGATGCGCTACCTCACCCTCTGAGGTTTATGGCCGCCGGGTCGGCGGCGCTCCACGGCCCAAAGACGCCGCCGGGCCGGCCACGCTCCACAAATGCGGGGTATATTCATCGCCCCATGCTCCGATCGATGGCCCTCTTCGTCGCTGCCGCTCTTTTTTCCACGTCCGTTTCCGCAGATCCCCAGGTCGCGCTCACCCGCTCGGTCCGCGGCATGACCCAGCTCGTCGGAGGCTCCGCCGCCAGCGACGACTTCGTGCTGACGAACTTCGGCGACCAGACCGGGAACGTGACGGTCACCCAGCAGGGGAACTTCTTCACCGTCTCGCCGTCCTCGTTCACGCTCGCTCCGCTGGAGAGCCGCAGCGTGACCATCCGCTCCAGCGTGCAGCAGGGCGGCTTCTACGACGGCACGGTCAGCGTGTCCGTGGCGGGCGTCCAGCAGCCTCCGCTCTCGATCAAGGTGCGGCAGTTCGTCGGCACGCAGCCGAACGGGTCGGTCCGGATCAACACAGCCACTCCGCAGCTCGTGGTGAGCGGTGTCGGCAATCAGCAGCGCTCGGCCTCGGCGAATTTCGCGAACTTCGGATCGGCCGGGATGTCGGGCGTGTTCGCCGCCGACGTGCCGTGGATCGCGCCGCAGGGCGGCGTCATCGGCATCAGCTCGAACTCGAACGGATCGGCATCACTCACCGTCGACCCCCTCATGCGCCCCGACGGCTTCGCTCCCCTCGGCGCCAGCGTCGGCAACGTGGCACTGACCTACGTGACCGGCACGATCGCGGGCAAAGGCGCGCTGCAGCAGAACAACCAGACGAGCGCGCGCGTGAACGTCGAGGTCTTCGACATCGCCAAAGCCACGCTCGTCCCGCAGCAGCCGGGAGCACTCGCGGCCGGGGAGACTGCGGTCTTCATCCCGAACTTCAACGACGTGGGCGGGTTCTTCTCCGACCTTTTCCTGTCGAACCGCACGCTCGTGAATCAGCTCACCGACCTGCGCCTGTTCTACAACCTGGCCGGCGGCGCTCCGGCCACGACGATCAACGCGAACATCGGAACCGTCGCGCCGGGACTCAGCGCGTGGTTCCCGGTCGCGCTTCGCAACCTCTTCAACGTGTCGAACCAGACCGGCAGCGTGCAGGCGCGCAGCGCGCAGATCGAGCGGCTGGCGATGTCGGGCCTGACCGGCATCCGGCCGGACGGGCAGAATCGCTATCTGACCGCGATGCCCGTGCTGCGATCGAACACGAGCGTTGCGTCGGGCGACCGGCTCCTGTTCTCGGGCATCGAGAAGAGCACGGCGGTGCGGACCGACATCCTCCTGCAGGAGACGCACGGCGTGGCCGGGACCTACACCATCGACTACTTCGATACGGCCGGCGCGCCAGTGGCGCCGAGCGCGAACGGGAACATCTCGGCGTTCCAGTTCCTGAATCTGCGCGACGCGGCGCCGGCAGGCGCGCGCGCGGCGCGCGTCACGAACACGAGCGGCGCGGCCGGCACGAGGCTGGGCGGCTACGCCGCGGTCATCGACGAGCGAACGCTCGATGCGTGGACGATCCTCGATCCATCGCGTCTGATCGCCGGCGCCACCGAGCTGCGCATCCCGCTGCCGAACCTGCAGGGCGCCCCGCCCACGACGACGGACGTCTACGTGACGAACGGCTCCGCGACACCCGCTCCCGTCACGATCGAGACGACGTCCAGCACGAGCGGCCCGGACCCAGGTCCGAGCCCGACCGCCAACCCGCGGCGTCGCATCGTGGGACGGTCGGACGGGGATGGGCTGAAGAGGACCACGTCCGAGACGCAGAACTTCACGCTGGCGCCGCTCGAGACGCGCCGCGTCACGATCACCGATGCGCCGCTGCGCTACGTGCGGGTCACAGGACCTGCCGGCGCGATCAGCGCCACGGGCCGCGTGACGAGCACCGCCGCCGGCCGCCTCGGCTCGTTCGGAACGGGTGTGCCCGCGCTGCCGCTGGCCGTCGCCACCGGCAGCGGAACGCTCAAGCGCTTCTCCCGCGCCGACGAGCTGCCGGGGATCTCGCCGGCCACGCTCCTGCTCCTCGAGACTTCCGGCCGCCCTGCCACGGTGCGCGTGACGGTACGCTTCAACTTCCCGGCCGGCGCGCTCGTCTCCGGACAGCTCGCCATTCCGCGCACCTACGAGGTCGCCGCGGGCGAGCTCGTGATGATCCCCGAGGTGACCAGGACGATCATCGGCCCGCAGAGGGACTCGCTGGGGAGGCTGTTCAATCTCGTGTTCGACACCGAGGTCATCGGCGGCGAGGGAAGGATCCTGTCGTTCCTCCAGACGACCGATCCGTCGGGCGATATCACCATCGGCGTCGATTAACCAATAGATTCTTCTCAGGATGAAGAGATTCTGATGCGGCTGTTCTTCGCGGAATGGAGCGCGGGTGTCCTCACCCGCGCCCCGGACCTGAAGTGGAGGACAGGCAATCCTGCCTGTCCAGCCGAGGACAGACAGGATTGTCTGTCCTCCACCGAAGCGGGGGGCGGCGGTGAGGACACCGCCGCTCCATTCCAGCGACGTTTGGTTGCGGCGTAGCCGCTCACAAAGTTGCGCAGAGGCTCCCTAGGGATCGAGATAGCGGCCGTCTGCTCTTTGCCGGTAGACCCTCCCCGTCAGCGTGTCGACGCGCCAGCGTCCGACGGAGTCATCGCCGCAGCGGTCGTGCGCCTCGAGCGTGTAGCCGCGGTTCTTGTATCCCTGGCTCGTGATGACCAGACAGCTCGAGGAGACGCCGTAGTCATCGCGCCCGGTGATGTAGTTGCGCAGCGTGGCGATGGCCTGCGCCTCGGTGAGCGTCCCTTCGCTCTCCGGCTCGCGCGGCGAGGCGGGCTCGATTCGCAGCGGCGGAGCAGTCTCGACGCGAAGGGGCGGGATCACCGCGGCTGACGGCGCCACCCTCGTCGCCGTGGTCGCCGGTGGCGGCGCTTCCTCCACCACATCGACCGGTTCCCGCACGCGCGGCGCGCGGTCGGGCTCGCCGCCGAACGGCATCCCCGACAGCACCGCCCACGCCAGAAGTCCCAGCGCGATGATGGCGATGGGAATCCACATGACGACGCTGTTTCGCGGCCGCGGCTTCGCCTTCGGCGGCGGGGCGCCGGCGGCGGTGCCAACGCCAGTCCCGCACGTCGGGCAGAACTGCGCCCCCGGAGGAATGGCCGTCCCGCAGGATGAACAGAACATGAGCAGAATGGAGGGCAGGAACCATGCCTTGGTCCTCCCGAGGCCCGAGGCCCGAGGCCCCTTTCATCCCTGCAGCCGCTTCAATAACTGGATCTGTCCGGTGTGATACAGGTCATGCGCCGCCACCCCGTACACGGTCCGGACCGTCTTCGCGTCCGAGAGCGCGCGAGGGGGGAGCGCCGCGACGGCCTCGCGCAGCTTGCGATGCACACTGTCCAGCAGCGCCAGCACGTCGCGCCACTCGGCATCCAGAGGACGCTCGGGCGAGGGGAAGAAGTTGCTGCCCTTGAGCGGAAACGAGCCGCGCTTCTGCCCCGTCAGCCGCCGCCACACCGTGTACTTCCAGTACGCGGCGTGGCCGGCCAGCTCCCAGATGTTGTTGCGCCCTTTCGCCGGCCTCCAGACCAGCTGCTCCAGGGTGAGGCCGCGCAGCGAGCCGCGCAGGTTCGTTCCGTGCCAGGCCTTCCTCTCGTACGCATCGTCCAGGTTCGCCAGGAGTACCGCGGTCACTGTCATCAAGCTACACTCCACCTTCCATGAGAATCCTTCCGCTGATTTTCGCTTCGATTCTGATCGCGAGCTGCGCCACGATGGATACAACCGGGATCACCAATCAACTGAACACCGCCTCCGGCCAATACGTTCGTCTCGTCCTGGCCCTCGGCGAGCACGATGCCGACTACGTCGATGCCTACTACGGGCCGCCGGCGGTGCGTGAAGAGGTGAAAGCGAGCAAGCCTTCGCTCGATGACATCTTCGCGCGCGCGACGGCGTTGCACACCGGCCTCGGCGCGATCCCGCAGCCGGCCGACCGTCTCGTGGCGCTGCGGCACGAGTACCTTCGGCGGCAAACCGAGGCGCTGATCGCGCGGGCGGAGATGCTGCGTGGCCGCAGGTTCACCTTCGACCAGGAGTCGCGCGCGCTGTACGACGCGGAGGCTCCGGTCAACGGCGAGGAGTATTTTCAGCGGCTCAATGCCGAGCTCGAGCGCGAGCTCCCCGGCGACGGTCCGCTGATCGACCGCCTGGAGGCGTTCCGGAACCGGTTCGTCATTCCGAAGGACAAGCTCGATGCGGTCTTTCAGGCCGCGATCGAAGGCTGTCGCGAGCGGACCATGCAGCACATCGATCTGCCTCCCGGCGAGTCCTTCACCGTCGAATACGTGACGAACAAATCGTGGAGCGGATACAACTGGTACCAGGGCAACTTCCGCAGCCTCATCCAGGTGAACACCGATCTGCCGATCTTCATGGACCGCGCCGTCGACCTGGCCTGCCACGAGGGCTACCCCGGCCATCACGTCTACAACCTCCTCCTCGAGAAACACATGGTGAAGGACCGCGGCTGGATGGAGTTCACGGTCTATCCGCTGTTCAGTCCGCAGTCGTTCATCGCCGAGGGGAGCGCGAATTACGGGATCGAGGTGGCGTTTCCGGCGGATGAGCGGGTGAAGTTCGAGATCGAGAAGCTCTATCCGATCGCGGGGCTCGACCCGGGCGGCGCGGAGAAATTCAATCGCGTGCAGCAGCTCGCCGCGAAGACCAGCTACGCCGGCAACGAGGCGGCCCGCCGTTATCTCAACGGAGAGATCACCGCGGCAGAGGCCGCGGAGTGGATGACGAAGTACGGCCTCATGGGTCCCGAGCGCGCCAGGCAGCGCGTCCGCTTCATCGACCAGTACCGCTCCTACGTCATCAACTACAACCTCGGCAAAGACCTGGTGCGGCAATACGTGGAGCGGCACGCCAAGGGAGATCGCCAGCGCCGGTGGGATGTGTTCGAGGAGCTGCTGTCGACGCCGCGGCTGCCGTCCGCGCTGGCGCGGTAGTTTAGGCCTTAGTCCTTAGTCCTTAGGGGGCCGCCGCCCGTCCACGAGAATCTCGTTCGTTCCCCTAACGCCTAACGCCTAAGGACTAAGGACTAACGCGTAAGGCCTCGCACTCCGCGCGGATGTCGTCCAGAGCCATGCGCATGCGGTCCATGTGCGTGCGGAACGAGACGACGCAGATGCGGATGACCAGCTCGCCGCCCAGAGTCGTCGCCGTCAGCATCACGCGCTTGCGGGCGTTGATGCGCTCCAGGAGCTCGCGGTTGTCGGCGCTCTTCAGGCGGAAGGCGACCACGGTGAGCTGCGGCTCGGCCACGATCTCGATGCCGTCGATCCCGCGCAGCTCCTCGGTGGCCCAGGCGATGAGGTCCAGCTTCTCGTCGAGCTGCTCGCGGAAGGGCTCGATGCCGAACATCTTCAGCGGCAGCCAGACGCGCAGGCCGCGGAAATCGCGGGAGAGCTCCGGGGAGATCTCGCAGAAGTCGACCAGGTCGCCCGCGGACTGCATCGGCGGGAGGTAGTCGGCGTGCAGGCTGTGCGCGCGGCGCAGCGTATCGCCGTCGCGGACGATGAGGCCGCCCGTCCCATACGGCATGAACAAGGTCTTGTGCGGATCGAGCACGATGGAGTCCGCGCGCTCGATGCCGCGCATCGCCTCGCGGCCGCGCGCGGTCAGCATGAAGAACGCGCCGTACGCGCCGTCGACGTGGAACCAGAGGTTCTCGCCGGCGGCGATGGTGGCCAGCGCGTCGAGGTCGTCGACGGCGCCGGTGTTGGTGGTGCCGGCGCTGCCGACCACCAGGAACGGCGTCATGCCGGCGACGCGGTCGCGATGGATCGCCTCCAGCAGGGCGTCGGTCCGGATGCGGAAGCTGCGGTCGGTGGGGACCTCGCGGATGTTGTCGTAGGGAAAGCCGGCCAGGTTCGCGGCCTTCTGGAAGGAGTGGTGAACCTGGTCCGAGCAGTAGAGCGTTCCGCGCATGAAGTTCTCCGGAAGGAGTTTCTTGCGCGCGGCGACGATGGCCGTGAAGTTGGCCATGGAGCCGCCGGTCGTGAGGATGCCGCCCGAGCCTGCGCCGTAGCCGGCGATCTCGCAGAACCAGCGGACCACGTTCGACTCGATCTGGACCAGGGCGGGTGCGGCGGCGAAGACGCCGGTGTAGCGGTTGACGGAGTTGGCGATGAGGTCGGCCACGGCGGCGTGAAAGAGCCCGCCGCCCGGGATATACGCGAGGTAGCCGGGCGAGGGCGCGTTGAACGAGCGCGGGACGAGCTCGTCGAAGAGCAGGTCGAGCAGCTCCTCGTACCGCACCCCCACCCGCGGCAGCGGCTCGATCAGCCCGCGCGCGAACTCGGCGGCACCCTCCACGTTCTGCGCCGGCTGCTGCGGCAGCGACTCGATGTGCGCAACGATGCGCCGCATCGCCTCGTCGACGAGCCTCCGCATCTCCTTCGCATCCGGTTCGAGCATGGGGTCAGGTCTTCGGTTGTACGGTTTCGCCACGCATTGTAGAAATTCGGCCTGAGGTAGGGAAACCGGACAACCGAAGACCTGACCCCATGGCAGAATCGCGCTCATGCGTTTTGTCACGGCCTTCACCATCGCGCTCCTCCTGGCCCTCCCCCTCCCCGCCCAGCAGCTCGACGCGGTCGACAGGATCGCGCGCGACGCCATGGCGGCCTGGCGCATCCCCGGCCTGGCCATTGCCGTGGTGAAGGACGACCGGGTCGTTCATCTCGGAGGCTACGGCGTACGCGAGCTCGGCGGCGCACCGGTGACTCCCGACACGCTGTTTCAGATCGCGTCGACCAGCAAGGCGTTCACGACCGCGGCGATGGCCATCCTCGTCGACGAGAAGAAGATGAAGTGGGACGACCCCGTCCGCGCTCACCTCGACTACTTCCGCCTCTCCGAACCGTGCGCCGACTCGCTGGTGACGCTGCGCGACATCGTCTCGCACCGCACCGGCCTCAA
>DATKCA010000074.1:0-5254 GCA_035544675.1 Thermoanaerobaculia bacterium
AATGAGCAAGCGCGGCGAAGTGAACGACCGCCTCATCGCCCGCGGGGAATCAGTCGGTGTCGAGTTTCAACCCGACTCCTTTCCCGTCGAGTTCTTCAGCCTCACCGGCGTGCGCGGCACCCAGCTCCGCGCCACCGTCTCCTCCTTCGGCCCCATCCTCCTCGGCAAAGTCCTCGACCTGACCGCCGTGCAGCAGAGCGTGCTGGCGATGGTGTTCAAGTACTGCGACGACCGTCGCCTCCCGCTGCTCGACTTCGAGGACCTGCGCAGCGTTCTGAACTACCTGGCCGGCGAGGGAAAAGCGGACCTCAAGGAGTACGGCGGCCTCTCCGGCCAGACGGTCGGGGTCCTCGTGCGCAAGATGGTGGAGCTCGAGCAGCAGGGTGCGGCCAGATTCTTCGGCGAGCCCGAGCTCGAGATCGCCGATCTGATGAGGACCAGCAACGGCCGCGGAGTGGTGAACATCCTCACGCTCGCCGATGTTCAGGACAAGCCGCGCCTCTTCTCGACGTTTCTCATGTGGCTGCTCGGGCAGTTCTACTACCGCATGCCCGAGGTGGGCGATCCGGAGAAGCCCAGACTCGTCTTCTTCTTCGACGAGGCACATCTCCTCTTCAACGATTCCTCATCGGCGCTCGTCGAGCACATCGAGCAGGTGGCGCGCCTCATCCGCTCGAAGGGAATCGGAGTCTTCTTCATCACCCAGACGCCGAAGGACGTCGCCGAAGACGTGCTGGCGCAGCTCGGCAACCGGATTCAGCATGCCGTGCGCGCGTTCACGCCGCGGGATGCGAAGAACATCAAGGCCACGGCCTCGACCTTCAGCTCGAGCGGGTTCTTTGCCGTGGACAAGCTCCTCACCACCCTCGGAACGGGCGAGGCGCTCGTCACGGTGCTGAACCCCAAAGGCATCCCTACTCCGGTCGCGGCGGCGCAGATTCTCGCGCCCTCGTCCTCGATGAGCACGATCGACGACGGCGGGTATCAGCAGGCGCTGGCCGCGTCCGCGATCGCGGTGAAGTACGGGCGTGCCATCGACCGCGATAGCGCCCACGAGATCCTGGAGCGCAAGCTCGCCGAGAGCGCGGCCAGAGAGCCCGAGGAGAGAGCGGCCCCGCGCGGCCGCCGGCGGAAAGAGCGGAAGGGACTCGTCGAGGAAGTCCTGACCAGCAGGACCACGCAGACGGCTGTGCGCCAGGTCGCGCGCACCGCTACACAATCGATCGTTCGCGGTCTGTTCGGGCTTCTGCGGGGACGCTGAGCCACCAGCACGCGAAGGAGATCCCGAACATCCCGGCCAGGCGGTACACATACTCCACGGCCGCCCAGAAGTCCTGCAGCCGCTCGCTGTAATTCCTCACGCTCCAGGCGCCGAGCTTCGTCGCGTACGCCGACTCGATCGACACGGCCACAGCGAGGATATGCGTCGCGAAGAGAACGGCGAGCGCAATCAGCAGCCGGCGCCATCCCCGGTTGCGCAACGGATCCCGGTTCGTGGCGAACAGACCGGCGAACAGGACGATGTTGTAGGTGAGCTCAACGGCCGGAATGATCACGCGGGGGATCTCCGGGCGCGAGTGGCCGCCTCTGGCGTGGATCCGGTCCCCCATTCCGCGCACTTCCACGCCTCGCAACCGCCCGTCGAGCCAGAGCAGCGGCTGCGATGCGGCGGCGAGCACCGAGTTGTAGGGCGGACTGGCGAGGATCCAGAGAAAGGTGGTCAGCGCCGCAGCGACGACGAACTTAAGCGCTCTCACGCAGCATCCGGCGTCGCTCTCCGCGTCCAGTAGGCAAAGTAGAAGATCGCCACGGCGAACACGACCGTCTGCCAGATCGCGAGATGCATCGCGTCGAACCAGTCCCGCCGGTAACAGCCGATCAGAAACAGACTGACGACCCGGACCAGGTTCACGAGCTGGATCAGACCCACGCCGGCCAGGGCGGCGATCGACTTCTGCCGCACGGTGGCCGGAAACGCCAGCACGGCGGCCAGAAGAAAGAGCGTCGCCTCCAGCCCGTTGCAGCCGTTGTTGATGTTGACACTGAAACAACGGCCCAGGATCGTCGAGCCGCTGACTGTCGTCCCCTGTCCGAATCCGTTCAGCAGCACACTGGAGACGACGGCGATTCCACGAGTGAACGGTTGAACCAGGTGCTCGTCGACGGGCCGCAGCAGAAGCGGCACTTCGAACGCGACCAGCAGCACAAAGAAGAGGATGAGAAAGCGGCCGCGGCGGGAAATCATCGGTCGGCCGAACGATACACGAAAGAGGGAATGGCCGACGGTGGCAAAGTGAACAGTCGAACGAGACCCTCCGGCCCGCGTTGCAGAGAGAGAGGTAGCTTCAGCAATTGTCCACGGAGGCACGCCCATTCGCCCGCTCTACCGTGGTTGGGTCCGAGGTGGGCGCGTAGCTGAAGGGTCTCGTTCGACTGTTCAAAGAAACTAAAAAAGGGGCGTTACGCCCCTTCTGTTGCCGTATCCGGCGACCGCTGTGAATTAGCACGGACTCTACATCGCTGTCCTGTCTAATTTAGTGACGTATCTCACGAATTTCAAGTGCGGTTCTTGTACCAGTCGGCGTTGATCTGCGTGTAGTTCGCCCACTTCTCCGGCACCAGATCCTGGGGGAAGATGGCCTGCACCGGGCAAGCCGGCTCACAGGCTCCACAATCGATGCAAACTTCAGGATCGATGTAGAGCATCGTCTCCTTCTCGAAGTCGGCCGCGTCCTTCCGGGGGTGGATGCAGTCGACCGGACAGACCTCCACGCAGGCGGTGTCCTTCGTGTTGACACAAGGCTCGGCGATTACATAGGTCATGGAACGAGCTACCTCCGGGAAAAGTTGCGCGTCATTGTACCGAAGGATGAAGGATGAAGGATGAGGATGACCACAGGGGGCGGTGACATTCGTCATTCACCTTCATCCCTCCGCCTTCATCCTTTGGTGCTCACTCGTTCCACCGCCGGATCGACTCGATCTGATAGTCGTTGCCCATGAACGTGACGATGTCGCCCGTAGCGTGGCCCATGAGTTTCTTCGCCACCTCGGACTGGTTCGAGTAGACGCCGTGCTCGGGTGCTGACTCCCACGGCCCGAGGATCGTGACTTCGCGGCGGATGTCGCCGTTGGAGAGAGCGACCTTGGTGCCGACCCGGACGGCGGTGGTGTCCACTTCCGCCGGATCGACGACCCGGACGCGGCTGATCTCACCGGACAGCTCTCCGACTCTCGCGGAGAGGTATTCGGCCCGCTGGCGGGCAGCCTTGTACTCGAAGTTCTCTCGCAGATCGCCCATCTCGCGGGCAACCTGAATGGCCTTCGAGTTGGCCGGGATGTCGACCTTGACGAGGTGATCGAGCTCCGCCCGTTTCTTCTCCAGCATCTCGGGGGTGGCGTACACCGGCTCGGCCTGCGGCTCGCGCAGAGTCGGATACTTCATGAGCGCCGCGTGCTTCACGATCTCGCGCCGGTACTCCTCGATCGCGCCGTAGCGGTCGAGCGTTTCGACGAGCTTGCGCGCCCCTTCCTCGTTGTCGGCGGCCATCACGATGCGAACGGCGAGGCCTCCCTTGTCGAACAGGTCCTTCAGACGCGCGCGCACGGGCGCAAACTCGTCCGAGGCGACCCCTTCCATGATCTGAAAGAGGAGCTGGTAGTTCGCGCGGTCGGAGAGGGTCTCGTCGTCGTTCAGCTTCTTGACATACCAGTAGAACGCCCGGGGATGGCGGCGCGGATATCGAAGGGTCTCATCGATCAGGCGATCGCGAATGTCGGTGTTCCCGGCCTCTTCCAGCGTCGCGATGATGAGGGAGAGGATGCGCGGCTCCTCGTCGAGGAAGAAGATCTCGCCGAATACCTTCGGCCAGTCGAGGTGGGACTGGCGAACGATCTTCAGTGCTTTCTCGCGCAGCGCCTTGTCGGGGACCGATGCGACAACGCGCGACGCCATGGGTCCCTTCAGAAGTGACGTGGCATCGAGCGGAGGCGTGTATTTGCCGGGGAGGGTCTGCAGCACGGTGAGGATCTGCCAGGCCAGCGCAGCGTCCGTCCGGACGAGCCTGCCCGCCTCAGCCGCGAGCACGCTCGAGAAGTGGTCGGCCAGCTCGGCGCTGCGCGGACTGTGTTTCTTTGCGAGCTCGAGCTTGGAGCGCGGCTCGGCGCGCTCGAAATCGCGCAGCACGGTCGCCGCGGCATCGCTCGCGGACGCGCTCCACGAGTACGTCGCCTTGGCGCCCGTTCCGCTGACCACGATCTGCGGGTTCTTGCGCGCGCCTGTCCACCAGCTCGCCCACTTGTCTTCGGGAACGATGCCGATCACCGCGTCGCGCACCTCCGCCATCGTCATCGGCCGGCCGAAGCTCTGGAGGATCCTGGCGAACAGGTCGGCCGGCGACTTTTTGGCCTCCGCCCTCAGCTCCTCGGAGCGTGAGAACTTCTCGCGCAGGACGTGGCGCTCGCCGAGGGGGGTCAGGAACTTGCCGGCGGCGCCGAGGGGCACGGAGACGCGCTTCTCTTTCTCGAAGTCGAGGCGGCAGATGCCGAGTTCGGGATTGAGCTCCGTGATCACGCCCGCTCCACGACCGGGCATGAAGAAGCACTCGCCCTCGTCGTACGCCAGCCACGCCTCGATCTTCTCGGCGCGCTCGACGGGGTTGCTCTGAGGATCGCTGAACTTTGCGAACTGAAACGCCCGCGTGAAGTTCTTCCGGCCGCCCAGCGACTTCCGGAGGGCCTCCTCGACCTGGGGGCGGATCGTGGCGGGATGCTTGGACAGCCGGCCGATCTCCTTGAGGACACGCAGCCGCTCCGGCCAGCGACCCTGATCACGCAAGGCGTCGGAGAGAAGACCGAGGAGCGTGTCGGACTGCGTACGTTGCTCGGCTTTTCGGAGGGACTTGGCGATGAGGAGGAAGTCCTCGATCTGGCCGGGATCGCCGTCGAGCCGCGCCATCCAGAGCGCCTCGACATCATCGTAGTTCTTCTGCTGGATCAGTTGCTGCGCGTCGTCGCGAAACGCCATGAGGCGCGGATTGTAATAGATCGTGGATCAAGAGACCCACGATCTACCCTCAGCGCCGCAGGTCGGCCAGCGCCTTGAAGACGTCGAAAGGCAGCTGCTCGGAGTGAACGATGTTGCGCAGGTGATGGAGGGAGTGCTTCCGCTCCATCACTTCCTGGACGCTGATGTTGTGCTTGCGGAGGAGGTCGTTTGCTTTGTTCTTCGGCATGGTCGCGGCATCAACGAGAC
>DATKCA010000075.1:0-17547 GCA_035544675.1 Thermoanaerobaculia bacterium
GCGCCGACCGCACCGAAAGTCCTTGACAACGAAAACTCTTTCTACAAGTCGTAGAGTTGAGATCGCCGAGAGATGTTTGAATGGAGCGGCGGTGTCCTCACCGCCGCTCCGAGTAGTCCTTAGTCCTTAGTCCTTAGTCCTACCGACTAAGGACTAAGGACTACCCCGGGCGCGGGTGAGGACACCCGCGCTCCATTCCGTGATGAACAGCCGCATGAAAATCGGCGCCCCAACAGTGCGGCGGCGCCCAGCGATGGGGAATCGACGAGCGACCGGCTGCTGTTTGCGAGGGTCCCATGAAGAAGAGCTCGATCGTCGCTTGCACCCTTCTCGCCCTCGTCTTCGCCGCTGCCGCCCCCGCGCAGCAGGCCGCGGACGACGACAAAGTCGTCGTCGCCACCGTCAACGGCGAAATCATCACCAGGGCCAAGCTGGACATGCTGTACGCCAACATGAACAGCCAGATGCGCGCGAACTACGATCGTGCCGGCGGGAGGCTCGCCTTCCTCGACAACTACATCGCCAAGCGGCTGATGCTGCAGGAAGCGATGAAGTCCGGCTTCGAGGAGCGGCCGGAAGTGAAGGCTGCTCTCGATGCCGCCAGAGAGTCCGCTCTGTTCGACCGCTACGTCCGCGACGTGGTCGGCGGCGAGATCGTGACGGAAGCGGACGTCCGCAAGTACTACCAGGACAATCAGCCCGAATTCGCCACGCCCGGGACGGTGAAGGTCAACCACATCGTGGTCAGCTGGAGGAGCCGCCCGAAGGAAGAGGCCAGGGCGATCATCGACCGCGTCGCCGCGGAGCTGAAGCGGAACGACCCCCTCCTGCGCCCTCATTTCAATGATGCGGCCCGGAAGTATTCGGAGGACGGCGTGGCTGCCGCCGGTGGGGACCTGGGCTGGATGCCGCGCGGCTCGCTCGACCCGAAGTTCGAAGAGGCCGCCTACTCGATCAAGCCCGGCACGATGAGCGACGTCGTGGAGAGTCAGTTCGGCTATCACCTGCTGTTCGTCGAAGCCCGGCGCGACGCGGGCTTCAAGCCGCTCGACGTCGTGCGGCCCGACATCCGCGAGCGGCTGGTGGCGCAGCGCCAGACCGACATCATGAGCTCGGTGAGGCGGCTCACCAACGAGCTGCGTCAGAGCAGCGCGGTGTCGATCTACCGCGAGAACGTCGAGTAATCCCCGCTGCGCGTTCGCGGCACGATGCGACCGAAGTAGCGCCGCAGGTACAAGAGGAATGCGAAGTAGGCGACCCATGTCGCGATCAGCACGGCGATGAAGACGGGATCGCGATAGATCTCCGCGACCGGCACCGTCCCGGCCGTGGACTCATCCAACCTCGTGAGCGTGAGCACGCCGATCACGCAGCCGATCACCTGCAGCAGAACCAGCGTCCACCACGCCGATTCCTTGAGCCGGTACAGCTGCACGGCGAGGAACGCCGAGAGAAACGAGAGCGACAACAGCGTCAGCACCGCCGGCGCGCCGGTGAGCACCGTGCCCGCGAGCGGCAGAACCGGTTTGGCCAGACTCGCCAGCAGCGCCACGGAAGCGAAAGCCAGGACGATGACCACCGCGAGGACCGGCAGCGGCACTCGATCCGTCCAGCGCGGCTTCGGGTCGCGCCGCTCGCACGTGGCCAGCACGTGCGGGCTGCGATAGAACAGGAACAGGCCCAGCGGCAGCAGCACGCCGGCCACCAGCATCCCACCGATCGCGCATCCCGACATCATGGCCGGGCTGCCCGCGGCCGGCAGCGCTTCGCGCATCTTCGGCAGCAGGATCGCCACCATCACCGTGGCCACCGCGCCCCCCGCCATCCAGAGCGCGCTCACCACCACGGATAACGCGCGCGCCCAGCGCCGCCCCCGGATCGAGCCGACGCCGGCGGAGAGGAAGTACACCGCAGCGAGCGCGTAAACCACCATCGCCCCGGCCAGATCGGCTCCGCTCGGCGCGGTCGCGGGCGCGTTCGTCGCGAACTCGGTGGCCGCCGCGACCAGAAGCGTGAATCCGATGCAGACGAAGCCGAGGAGGACCTGCAGCAGGCCGAAGACGACCAGACCCGCCGAGCGGTCCTTTGGGGCGACGACAGCGTCCATGGGCAAACTCCTCCGCGCCGCAGTCTCTCCAAGTTTGATGCCCGTTGAGTTCGTCAGAGCCCTTCTGCCCCGCGGAACATATAATCCCCGGCCATCCCCGGGTCAGCATGCGGAAGAACGCCGTTCTCACGATCGGAATGGTGCTCATGGCTGCCGGAATCGCTACCGGCGCCAGCGACTCGCGTCCGGTCTTCGTTCCCTGGAAGGTGCTCGCGCCCGGTGTCGAGCCGGAGGGAACGGCTCTCCTCACTCTGTATTGGGTGCCGGCCTCAGCGGACCAGATGCGCCGCTCCAGCCTGATCATGTCCTCGACCCTCGCCGAATACGCGGGACGCTGCGTGGCCATGCACGTGATCCGCGCGGACGACGCCGAGCGCCTGGCCAGGCTGGGGCCGGACGTGGATCTTCCCGTGGCCATGCTCGCCGAGGGGACGAAGGAGATCGCGCGCGTGCATCATCACAAAGGGGCGCTGCCCAGCGAGGCGGTGGAGAAGATGCTCCGGGAGGAGATCGCCAGGCGGCACGAAGAAGCCCAGCGCCGGCTTGACGCAGCCAGGAAGCACGCCGCATCCGGCGACCGGCGCGCGGCGGCGGCCGCGTACGGGGACGTGGTACGGCTCAAATGCGCGTTCCCGCGGCTGGCGCGCTCGGCTCAGCGCGCCATCGACAGGATCGAGCGATCAGGCCGCGTCGGGAACGCCAGCCAGCATCCGTAGCGCGTTCTTCCACTGCCGGCGCGACTGCCGCACGTACTTGTGCGAGCGCCTTCGCGTGGCGCGCCACGACTTCGAGACGCCTTCCGCGCGCTCCTCCATGTGCTGGCGCCACAGCGCGATGGCCGTCTCCAGGTGCGCGACCGCCTTGTTGATGCGACGGCGGATGTCCTCCGCGCGCTGCGGAGGCACCGAGGCGATCTTCGGCTCGACGAGCCGGATGGCAGCCCGGATTCTGGCGTGCTCGATCTGAGGAGGATCGACCGCGCGCAGCTCTGTGGCCAGGCCGACCCAGCGCAGGCCGCGGATGAACCACTTGGCCGGATCCCACTGGTACCAGCGGATGCCGTTTCGGTAATCGGCCGGGAAGCGGTGATGGAAGCTGTGATACCCCTCACCCAGGGTCAGCAGCGCCACCATCCAGTTGTCACGCGCCGACACCTCGGCGTTGTAGACAGGCTTGCCGAGCATGTGCGCGAGCGAGTTCACGAAGAACGTCGTGTGGTGGATGACGACCAAACGCAGGAAGCCGCCCCACAGCAGCCCGGCGATCGGGTCGCCGAACATCGCGCCGATCAGCGTCGGAATCCCGAAGCCCCCGCCGATCAGGATGACCTTGTGCCAGCGGTGCTGCCACATGACGATCCTGTTCTTCAAGAGATCGGGGGAGTTGGCGAACGTCTCGTCTCTCGCCTCGTTCCGGAAGAAGATCCAGAAGATGTGCGCCCACCAGAATCCGCGCTGGATGTTGTACGGATCCCAGTCGCGGTCGACGTACTTGTGGTGGACACGGTGGCTCGATGACCACCACAGAATCGAGTTCTGCGCGGCCATGGCCCCGAAGAACGCGAAGAACCCCTGCACGGGAGGCGACGCCTCGTAGCTCTTGTGCGAGAAGAAGCGGTGATAGCCCGCGCAGATGGACATGCCGACCAGCAGATACATGACCAGGGTCAGCAGCGGCATCCAGAGGCTGAATCCGTTGTAGAGCGTCCAGGTGATCGTGCCGGCGACACCGATCACCGGGGTCAACGTGAGGAAGAGAATATTGACCCAGTCTTTTTTGGCAGCTTGATTGATGACGCGACCTCCGAATGTTCTTTGCGGACCAGTAGTATGCACGTGGTAAGCCCGCATGAGAACCATGATTTCTGCCGCGCTATTCGCCGCCACGGTCGCCACCGCTGATTCCCACTACGATCAGGCCCGCCGCCTCGTGGCCGAAGCGAGGGCGACCGTCAACGTCGTCCGCCTGATCGGCCTGGCCTGGAAGATCGAAGAAGAGCTGCGGGAAACGGTCCGCCTCGCCCCCGATCATCTCGATGCCCGCCTCGATCTGGTCCGCTTTTACATGGTCACGCCCCGGCTTCTCGGCGGCAGCTTCCCCAGGGCCCGCACCGAGGCTTCCGAGATCTCCCGCCGCGACCCTTCCCTCGGTCATTTCGCAAACGGCTACATCGCCTACCGGCAGAAGCAGTACGCCGCCGCGCGCCGCGACCTGCGCGAGGCGGCAAAGGCGTCCAGGCCGAGCACGCGCATCCTCGCCCTCACCTGGCTCGGCTGGCTCTCGCAGGAGACGCAGCAGTACGACGAGGCGTTCTGGGCATTCGAGAAGATCCTGTCGATTGCGCCGACGGAGCTGGCGGCGTCGTACGAGATCGGCAGGACGGCGGCGTTCTGCCGCTGCCGCGTCGAGCGCGGCGACGAGGCGCTGGTGCGGTACCTGGCCTCGACGCCGGTGGGGGAGATGCCCTCGCGGGAACAGGCCGAGGAGCTGCGGCAGCAACTCAGGCCTAGTCAAACGTAACCATGGGGAGATCCACGCCGCGCTCGCGGGCCACGCGAATGGCGATGTCGTACCCGGCGTCGGCGTGCCGCATCACGCCGGTTCCGGGATCGGTGGTGAGGACGCGCTCGAGGCGTGCCGCGGCATCGCCGGTCCCGTCTGCCACGACGACCATCCCGGCGTGCAGCGAGTAGCCGATCCCCACGCCGCCGCCATGATGGAGCGAGACCCATGTCGCGCCGGCCGCCGTGTTGAGCATGGCGTTGAGAATGGGCCAGTCGGCGATCGCATCCGAGCCGTCCTTCATCGCCTCCGTCTCGCGGTTCGGCGAGGCGACCGATCCAGCGTCGAGGTGATCCCGGCCGATGACGATCGGCGCCGACACCTTCTTCTCCGCGACGAGCTGGTTGAAAAGGAGGCCGGCCTGGTGCCGCTCACCGTAACCGAGCCAGCAGATGCGCGCGGGGAGCCCCTGAAACTCGACCCGCTTCTGCGCCATGCGGATCCAGCGGTGCAGCGGCTTGTCATCCGGAAACAGATCCAGGATGGCCTCATCGGTGGCGCGGAGATCGGCGGGGTCGCCCGACAGGGCGGCCCAGCGGAACGGTCCCTTTCCCTCGCAGAAGAGAGGGCGGATGAAGAGCGGCACGAACCCGCCGACGTCGAAGGCGTTGGTCACGCCGGCCTGGAGGGCCTGGCCGCGAAGGTTGTTGCCGTAGTCGAACGTGATCGCGCCGCGGCGCTGCAGCTCGATCATGGCGCGCATGTGACGTGCCATCGCGGCGAAGCTGAGCGTGATGTATCTCTTTGGATCGGACGCGCGCAGCGCGACGGCTTCTTCGAACGTCATCGCCGCCGGGACGTAGCCATGGAGCTCGTCGTGCGCAGAAGTCTGGTCCGTGAGGATGTCCGGGACGATGTCGCGCGCGATCAGCGCCTCCAGCAGCTCGACCGCGTTGGCGACAACGCCGATCGAAACCGCCTCGCCGGCATCGCGCGCCGCGAGCGCGCGGGAGATCGCGGCGTCGAGCGAAGGCGCTGTCTCATCGAGGTACCGCTTTTCGAGCCGGCGCTCGATTCGCGACGGGTCGATCTCCGCGACCAGGCACGTCCCCTCGTTCATCGTGGCCGCCAACGGCTGAGCCCCTCCCATCCCGCCCAGCCCCGCCGTGACGACCAGCTTCCCGCGCAGCGAGTCGCCGAAGCGCTCCCGGGCCACGGCCGCGAAGCATTCGTACGTCCCCTGCAGAATGCCCTGCGTGCCGATGTAGATCCACGAGCCCGCCGTCATCTGGCCGTACATGATCAGCCCCATGGCGTCGAGGCGGCGGAACTCGTCCCACGTTGCCCAGTGCGGCACCAGGTTCGAGTTCGCGATGAGCACGCGCGGCGCGTTTGCGTGCGTGCGGAAGACTCCGACCGGCTTGCCCGACTGGACCAGCAGCGTCTCCTCGTTGCCGAGGCGCCTGAGCGTCGCCACGATGGCGTCGAAGCACTCCCAGTTCCGGGCCGCCTTGCCGATCCCGCCGTACACGATGAGCTGATCGGGCCTCTCCGCCACTTCCGGATCGAGGTTGTTCATCAGCATCCGCAGGGCGGCTTCCTGCTGCCATCCCTGACAGCTGATCTTCGTGCCGCGCGGCGCGCGGATCGTTCTGGTCGACTCGACAGTGCCGGTCATATCGTGAATCTTAGAACTAGAATGCGGGCCTGGTGAACAAGAAGCAGGAACGCGCCGGCGATATCGCCGTACGCCTGAGGCGCATGTACCCGAAAGCGAAGTGCTCTCTCGACTTCACGACGCCGTTCGAGCTGCTCATCGCCACGATGCTGTCGGCCCAGAGCACCGATGCGCGGGTGAACATCGTTACGAAGAGCCTGTTCCGGAAGTATCCCGACGCGCCGGCATTCGCCGCCGCCTCGCAGCAGCAGATGGAGCGCGACGTCAAGCAGACCGGCTTCTTCCGCAACAAAGCGAAAGCGGTCATCGCGGCGTCGCGCGCGATCGTCGAGCGCCACGGCGCCGAGGTGCCCGCCACCATGGAGGAGCTGACCGCGCTTCCGGGAGTGGGCCGGAAGACGGCCAACGTCGTGTTGTCGAATGCCTTCCGCAAGCCGGTGGGCGTCGTCGTCGACACCCATGTCAGCCGCCTGTCCCTTCGCCTGGGACTCACTTCCCATGACGACCCGGTGAAGATCGAGGACGACCTGATGCGCCTCATTCCTCAGAAGGAGTGGACATCGTTCTCGCATCGGATGATCCTGCACGGCCGCGAGATCTGCGTGGCGCGGAAGCCGAAGTGCCGGGAGTGCTTTCTCAACGAGCTCTGTCCGAGTGCCGAGGAACCGTTGGAGTAGTCCTTAGTCCTTAGTCCTTAGGCGTTAGTCCTTAGGCGTTAGTCCTTAGGCGTTAGGAGAACGTGAAGCGGGTCGCGATTGCCGTCCTGATCGTTTTGGCGGTCGTGGTTGTTCACGACGTGATGGTCGAGCCGCGCCGCGCTTTCGGCGCGCGCGCCGCCGTCAGCGCTATCGATGGGTATCGCCGGATCATCTCGCCACGCCTCAGCTCCGTTGTGACGTGCCGCTTCCAGCCGACGTGTTCGGTGTACGCGAGGGCGACGATCCTGAAAAACGGATTGCTCATCGGCGGAGCAAAGACCGTGGTGCGCATCGCCAGATGTGGGCCCTGGACCAGGCCGGGCACAATTGACAATCCCTAAAACAAAGGACTAAGGCCTAAGGCCTAAGGACTAGCCTTCCGCGGCCTTCGCCGCGTCCCAGAGCGCGTCCATCTCCTCGAGGGTGAGCTCGTCGAGGTTCTGGCCACGCTCGCGCACGGCGGACTCCATGGACGCGAAACGGCGCATGAACTTCCGGCTCGTCGACTGCAGCGCTTCCTCCGGGTTCACGTTCACCTTCCGCGCGATGTTGGCGATGGTGAAGAGAAGGTCGCCGATCTCGTCGTGAATCTCCTTTGGGGTCCCGGCGGCGACGGCCTCGCGCAGTTCGGCGATCTCCTCGTCCAGCTTGTGGAAGACGTCTTCGGTCCTGCGCCAGTCGAATCCGACGCGCGCAGCCTTCTCGGTCAGCCGGGAGGACTTGAGGAGCGCGGGCAGAGCATTCGGCACGCCGGACAGAACGCTCTTGTTCTCCGCCTTGCGCTCCTCGTTCTTCAGCTTCTCCCAGTTGACGAGGACCTGCCCGGCGTCATCGGCCTCGACGCCGGCGAAGACATGCGGATGCCGCCGCACGAGCTTGTCGTGGACCAGACCGACGGCGTCGAAGATGTCGAACGATCCTTCCTGGCGGGTGATCTCGGCGATGAAGACAGCCTCCAGCAGCAGGTCACCGACCTCTTCCGCGAGTGCCGAGCGGTCGTCGCGGTCGATGGCGTCGACGACTTCGTAGGCCTCCTCGATGACGAACGGCTTGAGGTCCGGAAGAGTCTGCTCCCGGTCCCACGGGCAGCCGCCGGGCCCGCGAAGCGTCGTCATGAGCTGCACGAGCTCCTCGAACGGGCGGCGAGACATGACAGGCATTCTATCGCCGCATCTCGCGCGCTTGTGATCCCCGGCACCCTCGCCATGTGGAGTCTCGGATACTTTTTCCATCATTCGACGGAGGTCATCTTCGAGTCGAAGTCAGCGATGGCCGGCGCCGTTTCGAACAGCTTTCTGAGCGTCTGATTGGGCATCAACTCTTCTGCTAGCATGTTTCATTCGGCCCAACGTCTCTTCCGAGTGCCCATGCCCAACCACGTCCTGATCGTTGCAGGGGAGAAGGCTGCTCGCGCGCCAGCCGCGGTGGCCCGGTCGCTGCAGCTCACGCCGGTGATTGCGCGGTCCGAGGAGGAAGCCGTGGAGCTTCTGGACCGCCAGGATTTCCGGCTGATCGCGGTCAGCGGCGCCACGGCCTGGCAGCGCGTGCGCGACGCCGCGGAAAGCAAGCAGCCGATGACGCGCGTGCTCGAGCTGCCGGACCAGAATTCCGACGACTCGATGGTGCGCAGGCTGATGGTCCGCTATCTCGACCGCGGCCACCAGACGGTGCACTTCGGGGCCGAGCAGCGCTACCGCTTCCTTTCCACGATTCTGGAGTCGTTCACGGCCACGCTCGACCTGAAGGAGGTCCTCCGCCGCATCGTCACGATCACGTGCGAGGAGTTCGAGGCCGATCGGGCCTGGCTGCTCCATCCCGTGAACGAGCATGCCGAATACGCGAAAGTGGCGTTCTCGGTGACGGGACCGGGTTGTCCGTCGGCCATGCCGGACGGGGGGCCGATTCCCCTGGTGAACTCGCGCCCGCTCATCCGTCGCGCGCTGGAGAGCTCTCACCCCCTCGTGGTCAGGGAAGGCGATCCTCTGGTCGACGTCGAGCTGGCCGAGCGTTTCCACGTGCGCTCGCAGGTCATCCAGATCCTCCGCACGCGCGAGGCCGAGCCCTGGGCGTTCGGAATGCACCAGTGCACATCGGCGCGCGTCTGGACCGAGGAGGAGGTCTCTCTCTTCGGCGAGATCGGCCGTTATGCGACGCTGGCCCTCAACAACACGCTCCTGCACGACCGGGCCGTCCGTGAGATGGCCAAGATCACCGCCATCCTCGACCAGATTCCGGAGGCCGCCGCGATCTACGACAGCAGCGGCAACCTGGAGCGGATGAATTCCGTGGCCCAGCGCGAGCCCGGCATTCTCCTGACCGCCGACGTGGAAGGCCGTCTTCGCAACACCCGCCACCGCTATCCCGACGGCGCCGTTCTCCCGCCCGATGAGTTGCCGTCGATGCGCGCGATCCGCGGGGAGGTGGTCAAGGCCGACTACCTGATTCGCGACGCGCGCTCGGACGACGACCGGATCGTCAACTTCAAGGCTGCGCCGATCCGCGACGACAGGACGAAGATCATCGGCTCGGTCGTGCTGGCCCGCGACGTCACCGACGAGCGGCAGACCGCCGAGCGCGAGGCCTGGCGCCGCCGCCGTGCCGAGGCCCTGGCCAGCCTCGGCCTCGAAGCGGTGACCCTGCAGGCCAACTTCGACGACCTCTCCGATATCGCACGGCGCGTCTCAGATGCCGTCGACGGAACCGTCCAGATCTATCTCTATCGTGGCGGGCAGCTCGAACTGGCCGGTTTCGCGTCGGTCCTCGAGGAGGCGGAAGCGGCCGCGCGGTTCTTCGCCAGCCATCCCTACAAGCCGGGCGAAGGGCTGCCCGGAACGGTCTTTCAGATCGGGAGGCCACTGCTGTTCTACGAGATCCGCGGCGATGCCGTGATCGACTTCGCGCGCGATCTCGAAGAGAGACTGGTGAAGGCCTCGCTCCGCGAGCAGAGCCTGATCGCCGCGCCGATCGAGGCTTATGGCGAACGCATCGGCGCGCTCACCGTGTCGCAGTCCGACTCCCGCAGGAACTTCGATGCCGAGGATCTGGAGTTCGTGCAGTCGATCGCCGAGCGTATCGGGGCGGCCAGCCACATTCACCATCTCACGCGCATGTCCGCGGAGGGGCATCGCGCCGCCGAGGAGCTGGCGCGCCGCGAGGTCGACGCCCGTGTCCGGCTGGAGGCTGTGCTGGAGACGGCGCCGATCGGCATCGCCGTCATCTCGGCCGACGAGCTGCGATTCGAGCTGGCCAACGCCCGCTTCATGGATTTCGCGGCCCACTCCGGAAAGATCGCATCCGACACCAAGGTGATCGGGCTGCGCGCGAACGAGGTCATCGCCGGTTTCGAGAAGATCCTCAAGCAGGTCGCCGAATCGGGTGAGACGCGGATCGACGAGGCGCTCGAGGTGCAGACGCATCCGCAGCCCGTCCTCGTGAACCGGATCATCTCCGCGGCGCGCGGGCGCTTCTCCGGCACCACACAGAGTCTGACCGTGCTGATTCAGGACGTCACGGACCAGGTCCGGGCCAAACGTGAGATCGAGGCCCTGGCCCAGCTCATGGCCGAGCGCTCCGCCCGTCTCGACTCGATCCTCGGGTCCATGACCGACGGCCTGTGGGTATACGACTCCTCGGCCACGGTCGTCGACGTCAATCAGGCCGCGCTCAACATGTTCGGCCTCGGCTCCCGCACCGAGGCCATTCAGCATGGGTCGTTCGAGTCCTTGAACCTCCGGTATCCCGACGGGCGCGCCATCGCCCGCGACGACCTTCCGTGGGCGCGCGCCCTGCGCGGGACGGTCATCCCCGACTACCTCACCATCGGAAGGCACCTCATCACGGGGAAGGATCTCGACCTGTCGATCGCGGCGGCGCCGATCGAGAGCAACGGCATCGTCGGCGCGGTCCTGGTGATCCGCGACATCACCGCCCTCCAGGAGCTGGATCGCAAGAAGGACGAGTTCCTTTCGGTGGCGTCCCACGAGCTGCGCACGCCGCTCACCACGATCAAGGGATACACGCAACTCCTGTCGCAGACGATCAACGACCTTCCGGCCGAGGAGCGGCAGACGTACCTGAGCGCGGTCCTGGGCGAGATCGACCGCATGATGGGGCTGATCGCCGAGTTGCTCGACGTCTCGAGGATCGAGACCAACCGGCTGCAGATTCACCGGCAGCCGGTGCGCTGGATCGAGTTCATCGAGCGGCGCGCGTCGGCCTTCCGCATCCAGAACCCCGGCCGCCGGATCGAGTTCGAGGCGCACGCGGCCGAGGTCATGGTGGAGGTCGATCCTGATCGCATGCGCCAGGTCATCGACAACGTGCTGTCCAACGCCATCAAGTACTCGCCGGACGGCTCCGACATCGACGTGCAGGTCACTACCGAGGGGGGCAAACTCATGACGGCGGTGATCGATCGCGGGATCGGCATTCCGCGCGACGAGATCCCCCAGCTGTTCGAGCGCTTCCATCGCGCTCGCAACGTCTCCAGCCGCTACTACGGAGGCCTCGGCCTCGGCCTCTACATCGCGCGCGCCATCGTCGACGCGCACGGCGGCGCCATCGTGGTCGACAGCGACGAGGGCAAGGGATCGTCGTTCATCGTGACCCTGCCGTTGCCTTCGTAGGTTCTCGACACTCCCTTGACGCGGCCTTTACCCCAACCACCTCGACTCTTTTCATACCTCTCCTACGCTTACCCTGCGCGAAGGAGATGCAATCAAGGATGAAGAGATCGCTGGTCCTCTCACTGGCTTTCCTGGCACTGCCTCTGTTTGCGGACGAGGTGCCCACCATCGCCCCGGCAGACATCGAAGCAGTTGCCGCCCGCATCGTCGAGGGGGAGGGGCAGATCGCTCCCGCCGAGACAGGCTCGGAGGAACGGCCGGCCGCCCCAACCATCGGCGAGCTCAGCGGCCGCATCGACAGCATCAGCGAGGCGCTTGCGGAAGCGCAGAAGGCCCTCGCTCACCTGAATCGGCTGCGCTTCAGCGGCTACATCCAACCCCAGTACCAGCACGACGAGCGCTCCGTCAACGAGCTCACCGGCACCGCCACCACGCGCAATCTGGATCAGTTCTCGGTCCGCCGCGCCCGCGTGAAGATCACGTATCGGATCCGGCCTACCTCGCGATTCGTGTTTCAACCCGACATCACCACGTCGGGCGCGGTGCTCAAGGACGGATACGTCGAGTACACCGAGCCGTGGACGCAGTGGAAGCACACAGTGACCGCCGGACAGTTCAACTGGCCGTTCGGCTTCGAGATCATGTACTCCTCGTCGAGCCGGGAGATGCCGGAGCGGACGCGCATGTACCGCACGCTCTTTCCCGGCGAGAGGGACCGGGGAGTCATGCTCTCCGGTCTCGGTTTCGGCGATCACATCAACTACCGCATCGCCGTGGTCAACGGCACGGGGACGACGCAGTCGTTCGATTTCAACAAGCGCAAGGACATCGTGGGACGGTTGGGTGGGTCGTTCGGGCCGGTCGATGGCGGCGTTTCGATCTACCGAGGCTCCGATCTCGTGCCGCTGGACGGGGCCTCAGCGGGCCGTGAGTTCGACAAGGAGCGTCAGGGCTTCGACTTTCAGTACGTCACGCCGGTGCCGGGACTGGCCATCCGCGGGGAGTACCTGACGGGCAGGCAGGCTCCCGCTGCGAACGCTCCGGAGGCCACGGCCCGCTCGAGCGATGTGGCCGGCTGGAACGTGTATGTCATTCAGAACGTGGGCGTGCGGCACCAGTTCGTCCTTCGGGCTGACCAGTACGATCCCGACACCGATGCCGCCGACAGTCCTGCTTCCTGGTATACGCGCACGATCGGCGGCGCATACATCTTCCACTGGGACGCGAACAGCAAGGTCATGCTCGCGTACGAAAAGCCGGTGCGCGAGAGGCAGGACATCGACGACGACGCCGTCACGGTCCGGTACCAATACAGCTTCTGATCCGGGAGACGGCGAAGGGCGCTTTCCCGCGAAGTCGCTCACGGTACACTCGGCCGCAATGAACATGGCGCCGCGACAAGCGGAGAGCGACGGGCGCGGCTGGCGGATGGCTGCGGTCGACGTCGGGACGAACTCGATCCACATGATCATCGTCGAGGCGCAGCGGCACGGCTACCGGATCATCGACAAAGAGAAGGAGATGGTCCAGCTCGGCCGCGACAGTCTGGAAGGGCGGCCCCTGACCGAAGAGGCCATCCGGCGCGGGGTCGATACGCTGAAGGCAATGGGCGAGATCGCCCGCCGCTGGCAGGTCGACGAAATCGTGGCCGTGGCCACCAGTGCGCTGCGCGAGGCCCCCAACCGCCAGAGCTTCATCGCCGCGGCGAAACGGACGGCGGGCATCCAGGTCCGCGTCATCTCCGGCGAGGAGGAAGCCGACTACATCTATCGGGCGGTCCGCTCGGCAGTCGATTTTCACGACGGCACTGCCCTGGCGGTCGATATCGGCGGCGGTAGCATCGAGCTGATCGTGGGCACGTCCGGCGAGGTGTTCTTCACGCACAGCGAGCCGGCCGGAGCTTTACGGATGTCGCAGCGGTTCGGCCTCGATCGCGCGGCTGACGAGGATGCGGTGAAACGATGCCGGTCCTTTCTGCGGAAGACGCTGCGGAAGCCGCTGGCGAGGGTGGCGGAGCTCGGCTTCGACTTCACGATCGCCACATCGGGGACGGCGGTCACGCTGGCGGAACTGGCGGCCGAGGCTTCGCGCTTCGGAGAAGGTGTTGTTTCCGGTCTGCGCTGGTTGAGCCGGGCGCGCCTGCGTCAGCTCATCGACGGTCTGACGCCGCTGAACGTGGAAGCGCGGGCCAAACGCTTCGGAATCGATACGAAACGCGCTGCAACGATCGTGGGAGGCTCGATCGCGCTCGACGTGATCATGGAGCAGCTGGACATCGACCATCTTCGAGCGTGCGATGCTGCGCTCAGGGAGGGGATCGTCGAGGCCACCGTATCAGCGCGCGCTGCCGGGGCGGAGCAGGCCGGCGCGGGCAGCATCCGCAGGGCTGCCGTCCTGGAGCTGGCCGACCGTACCCGTGTGGACATGTCGCATGCCACGCACGTCGCTCACCTCGCTCTGCGCATCTTCGATCAGACTCAACGCCTGCACATGCTGCAGCCCGCCGAACGCGAGCTCCTCGAGTATGCCGCGCTCCTGCACGAGGCCGGGATGCACGTCTCCTATCAGCGGTATCACAAACACTCCTATTACCTGATCAGCCACGCCGGCCTGCGCGGGATGACCGGCGATCAGGTGGCCGTGGTTGCGGCCGCCGTGCGGTACCACCGCAAGAGGACTCCCGACGGAGACGGGCGCGATCTGGCACAACTCTCCCGGGCCCAGCGTGAGGTGGTCCGGAAGCTGGCGTCGATCCTGCGGGTCGCCGATGCGCTCGATCGAAGCCGTCGCGCCGCCGTCCGTGACGTCGCTGTGAAGTCCACCAAACGGCGACTCCATTTCGTCCTCCGGCCGCGTCATCGCGCCCACGTGGAGCACGTGGCCGCGGCGCGGAAGGCGAAATATTTGTCCCGACTGTTCGGGCGCTCGGTAGACTTCGAGCTCGCAGCGAGGTGATGAATGGTGGCGGACCCCGAGAGTCAGCGCGACGAGGACGAGGAAGAAGGAAGGCGGGACCGCTTCGTCGTCCTTCTCCGCCATGGGATCGCGGAAGAACGGACACCCGAGAAGACGGACGAGGAGCGTAGCCTCACGCCCGAAGGGCATGCCCGGATGAAACAGGTCGCTCGCGGTCTGGAGCGGGCCTTCCCGAAAGCGCAGGTGATCTACTCGAGTCCTCTCCTCCGTGCCGTTCAGACGGCGCTGTGGGTGTCGAAAGGCTATCGCTCGCGCGTCAAGGTCAACACCTCCGATGCACTGATTCCGGGGGCCAGTCCCAGGGAGTTCCTCGACTTCATCACCGGCATCACGGAGCGGCGCGTCATCGTCGTCGGGCACGAGCCCAACCTCAGCGACAACCTCACCGATCTGCTCGGCGTGGACGGCGCCAACCGGCTGCAGCTCAAGAAGGGGGGATGCTACGGGGTGCGGCTGAAACCCGACGGCGGCGTCGTGTTCGAGTGGCTGCTGTCGCCGCGAATTCTGAGGAAGCTGGCTGAGGAGGACTGAGGAAGGCGTTCTCCCCGCATCACGTTCCGCGCCGGCCGCGTCTGGCGCTTTCACCCGCCCGGATTCCAGTGTAGTGCGTGGCAAATACGTGGCATCGCGAAACAGATAGTGCCGGCGCACTCCCTTTACGTGTTCTTTACGCGGAGTCCACGCCCGGCCGCACAATAATCCCGGTCATGGAGGTGGCCATGGCTCGACGCGTTCGCTCGCTGTATCGCTGGGATGGGATCCCCGGACAGGAACATCTCGAGCGCAACGGATGGATCTCCGAAGCGAGTCTGCGAGCGTGGGAGTATCACCACGAGTCCGACGCGTGGGAGTTCGCTGCGGATGACTTCCACGATACCGTCCGGCGCTGGAAGACGGCTCGCCCCGACCTGCATGTGCCCGAGGAGCTCCTGGTGGGGGATTACGAAGAGGTGGCGCGCTGATCAGCGCTTCGATTTCTTCTTCTTGTTCTTTTTGTCCTTCTTCCTGTCCTTTTTCTTCTTCTCCTTTCTCCTGTTCTTGTCGTCCTTCCCCTTCTTCTTTCCGTCGCCGGCCGTCTCCGCGGTGACGGCGGCAGCCTTCGGCGCCGGCGCCGCACGGCGCTTCTTCGCGCGCCGCCTGGCCGTCACGGCGGCGGCCGCCGCAAGCGGAATGACCGCCAGGGCGGCCTCCGCGGCAACGCCGATCCGCCTGGCCAGATCCTCACGGTCCGTCTCCGAAAGCGTGCGCCAGCGCTCTGCGAGCTGGTGGACCGGCTCGGGAGCCGCCTCGGTGGTGGCGGCCCGCTCGGCCAGGCCGTCGAGTGTTTTCATCACGAGATCGCGTGCGATCGTCGTGAGATCGCGCGTCACAGCCATTTGTACCCTCCCTGGTGCGAAGTGGCAGCGATTATGAGAGCACCGGGCGTGGAGGCGATGTGAAATTTCCCGGCAACGTCCTGCAGCGCATCGATCCGCCCCGAGGAAGGCTCATCTGCATCGGAGACATTCATGGGTGTTACGACGAGCTCATCGAGCTCCTGGACAGAGTGGCCCCGAAGGCCGCTGACGTGGTGGTGTCCACGGGCGACATCGTGCGCAAAGGGCCCCAGGTGGCACGCTGCCTGGAGCTGTGGCGCGACCGCGGTTACCTCGCGGTCATCGGCAACAACGAGGAGAAGCTCCTTCGATTCGCCGAGTCATCGCGGGCACGCCGGCTGCTGCTTCCGCCCCAGGACCGCAAGCTGCTGCGCCGCGCCGAGCTGATGGAGTTCGTCCGTGGCTGGCCGGTCGCCATCGACGTGCCGGCGCGCAACGTGACGATCGTGCACGGCGGCCTGTACCCCGGCATGCGGGTCGACGGGCATGACCTCGGCCGCGCCGCGATGGATGTCACGCGAATGCGGTGGATCCGCCGCCTGGACGGCCAATGGCAGAGGGCCGGAAGGTCGAAACAGCGCGATGCCGACGTGCTCTGGGCCGAGGTCTGGGACGGCCCCCGCACGGTGGTCTACGGTCATACACCGCTGCGCGAGCCGCGGGTCGACGCGCGGGCCATCGGCCTGGATACGGGCTGTGTCTACGGCGGCTGGCTGACGGCGGCGATCCATGACGGGACGTGGAGGTTCGAGCGAGTGCGCGCGCGGGAGAAGTACGCCGACTGAACTTCTCTGGCGGCTCCAGTCAGGCGCCGCGCTTCACGAACGCGTAGCCGAAACGCGCTCGAGTCTCGATCCGATGCGGCCCGAGCTTCCGGCGCAGGCTCTTGATTCGCGCCTCCACCGTGGTCTGCTTCAGCTGATCCTCTTCTGGTGAGAGCTCGCGGCACAAGCGGCTCGAGGGCACCGGAGCCGGTGCTTCATGGATGAGGATCGACAAGACGCGCGCCTCGCCGCGCGACAGTGCCACGGGGCGGCCGGCAACGACCGCCCTCATCTGGTCGAGATCGACTCGCAGCTCCTCGTCCTGATACGCGAGCGCGGCCGACACCCTTCCGCTTCGCCGGAGAACGGCGCGCACCCGCGCTACCAGCTCGCGCGAGCTGATCGTCTTCGGAACGACGTCGTCGGCGCCGGCGCTGAGCGCTTCGACCCGGCGCGACTCTTCCTGTGGGCCGGAAGTCACCGCGATGATGGGAATGGAGACTCCGCTCGCTCGCAGCGCCTGGCAGAGGTCCACACCGTCCACGGCGGGCAGATCGATGTCCAGCAGGCAGAGGTCGTATGCGCCGCTGTGCAGGCCGGCCAGCGCGGCGGTAGTCGTGGCGTAGCAGCGGACCGAGAAACCGGCATGGACGAGACGGGCGCGAAGCTCCCGCGCCTGAACCTCGTCGCCCTCGACGATGGCGAGCGAGTGTGACACTGCGTGCAAGCTTCCCTGCCTGGCGCATGAGTCTTCGTGAAACGGAAGTGAGCGATGGGTGAAGGATGGAGGACTCCATGTGAAGTCGGCTGGGAGGGTCCGT
>DATKCA010000076.1:0-2994 GCA_035544675.1 Thermoanaerobaculia bacterium
GTCGTACATCGTCCGGAACTTGTACATCCCGAACTCGTGGCAGCGGAAGCCGATCCGCCGCTGCCGGAAAATGATCGGCCCGCGGCTGGTCAGCTTGATCAACAGCATGATCAGAAGGAGGAGCGGCGACAGGAGCGTGAACAGCACCGCGGCACCGGCCAGGTCTACGGCGCGCTTGGCGCGGGCCCCGACGGGATGACGCGTGGCGAGATCGTAATAGTAGGAGCCCGAGTCGTTCGGACTCAGGAAGATGATGCCCTTCGCGCGACGGGCCCGCTGCTGGTCGGCACGCCGGCGCGCTCGTTTGGGAGCTTCGTAATCAAAGTCGTAGGTCGTCATGGCTCCAAATTGCTCACGCAACGTACATTTGCGTCGCTACCCGTCTTCCGTTTTTGCAAGATGGCCGCCATGGTGGCCGGTAGATTGCTCTCGCCGTCTCACGTCACTTCCCCGACTGATGAGCTCACCTGAACGCATCGACCAGACCCGCCGGGACGCCGCCTCGCAGCGCCGCTCCATCGCCGTCGTCATGTCGCGTTTCCCGACCGTGACCGAGACGTTCATCCTCCGCGAGATGATCGAGATGGAGCGGCAGCAGCAGCCCGTCCGCGTCGTCCCGATGATCCGCGAGCAGCCGAGGGTCATTCATGAGGCGGCCAGACCATGGACCGATCGCGCGCTCTACACGCCATGGCTCTCGGGGCGGATCGCCGCGGCGAACCTTCGCCTCTTCCTCAGCCGGCCGCTGCGGTACCTGTCGCTGCTGGTCCGCCTGGTGGCAGGGACCATAGCGAGCCCGGCCGTGCTCGCGCGCACGCTCGCCGTCTTTCCGAAATCGGTCTTCCTTGCCGAAGAGCTCGCGCGCGAAGGGGTGCGGCACGTCCACGCCCACTACGCGACGCATCCGTCGACCATGGCCCTGATCATCGCCCGCCTGTCGGCGATCACGTTCAGCTTCACCGTCCATGCGCACGACATTCAGGTCGACCGCAGCCTGCTGCGGTGGAAGCTGCGGGAAACGCGTTTCGTCCGCTCGATCTCCGGTTTCAACCGCCGCTTCCTCGAGAACCTCTACCCGAAGGAGGCGAAGGGAAAGATCGTCGTGATCCACGTCGGCATCGAGCCGGAGGTCTATGAAGAGAGCTCGCGGCGGCTGCAGCCGGCGGCAGGCCCTCCCCGCATTCTCTGCGTTGCCGCGCACAAGCCGTACAAAGGGCTGCCGGTACTCATCGAAGCGTGCCGCATCCTGCGCGACGACGGCATCGAGTTGCGCTGCGACATCGTCGGCGACGGGCCGATGCGCGCCGAGCTCGAGGCGCTCATTCGCGACCGCGGCCTCGAAGAAACGGTGACGCTGGCCGGCCCGCGTCCGCAGGAGGAGGTGGCGCGGATGATGGCCGAGGCCCGCATCTTCGCGCTTCCCAGCATCATCGCGGCGGACGGCCAGATGGAGGGCATCCCGGTCGCGCTCATGGAAGCGATGGCCAGCGGCCGTGCCGTCGTGACGACGTCGATCTCCGGAATCCCCGAGCTCGTCGAGCACGGCGTCAACGGCCTGCTCGTCGAACCGGGGGACGCCGCCGCGTTCGCCGCGGCGATGAAAGACCTGCTTCGAGATCCGGCGCGCGCGGCGGAGATGGGACGGCGGGGACAGGAGAAAGTCCGCGCCGAGTTCACGCTTCCCGATTGCGTGCGGCAGCTCGTTGCGCGCCTCGACGAGGAGAACCGGCGGTGATCGCCGCGAAAATCGCCTTCTGGCTCTCGCTCGCCGTCTGCGTCTACATCTACTTCGGCTATCCGGCGCTTCTCTGGATCATCAGCCGGTTCCGCTCGCGGCCGGTGCGCGAGGCGGACGTCACGCCGGCGGTCACGTTCATCATTCCGGCATTCAACGAGGAGAGAACCATCGCCCGGAAAATCGAGAACACGCTGGGGCTCGACTATCCGGCCGCGAAGCTCGAGGTCCTCGTCGTCTCGAATGGATCGACCGACGCCACCGAATCGATCGTGCGCGCATCGACCGACCCGCGCGTTCGTCTCATCGCCCTCCCCCAGCCGGGGAAGATGGCCGCGCTCAACGAAGGAGCACGGGCGGCCTCCGGCGAGATCGTCGTCTTCACCGATGCCGACTTCTACCTCGACCTCCATTCCCTCCGCGAGATCGCGCGCAAGTTCGCCGATCCGGAGGTCGGAGGCGTCTGCGGTGCGCGGAGACCGGCGCCGGTTGCGGAGGGTGGATCGACCGCGAAGGGGGAAGGGATGTACCACCGCTGGGACAAGTGGCAGAAGGTGCGGGAGAGCCGGATCGGCAGCGTCTTCGCGGCCGACGGGCTTCTCTACGCCATCCGCCGCGAGCTCTACGTTCCCGTCGCGCTGGCGGCGCAGGCGGACGACATCGCCATCTCCACACGCGTTCCGCTGCAGGGGTACCGCCTTCTCTTCGAGCCGAAGGCAACGGCGTGGGAAGAAGCGGTGATCGGCGCGCGCGAAGAGTTCCGCCGCAAGATCCGCGTCACCAACCACTCAGTCCGCGCACTGCTGGCGCTCGGGCCGGCTCTCTTGACGTCGGGCTTCTATTCGGTCGAGCTGCTCTCGCACAAACTCGTGCGGCACTTCGTTCCCTTCTTCCTCATCCCGCTGTTCATCGCCAACGCGTTCCTCGTCACGGCCGGCCCCTTCTACGTCCTGACCATGGCCGGGCAACTACTCATCTACGGGCTGGCACTGCTGGGAGCCGCGCTGCGCCAACGTCCCGCCGGCCGCTCGCGGTTTCTCACCGTCCCCTACTATTTCTGCTTCGTCAACGCCGCCGCGTTCCTCGGCATCCTCTCCATCTTCCGCGGCAGAAAGCTCGACGCCTGGACGACGCGCAGCGACATTACGCTGTCCTGATCCACTCCACGGTGCGGCGAATCCCTTCCTCGATCGGCACCGGCGCCGGAAGCCGCGCGGCGTTGCGGAGCTTCGAGCCATCGAGGACACTGCGCATCTGTT
>DATKCA010000077.1:0-19797 GCA_035544675.1 Thermoanaerobaculia bacterium
CGGCCCCTTTCGCTGCTGTTCGTCGCGCATCGGCGGGAGATCCTCGACCAGTCGCTCGTCACTTTCCGCCAGGTGATTCGCGACGGATCATTTGGTGAAAAGTATGTCGATGGCCATCGACCCGAGGAGTGGCGCCACGTCTTCGCTTCCATCCAGTCATTGAACGCACTCGACCCGGCCACGATCCAACCCGACGCATTCGATGTCGTGATTGTCGACGAGTTTCACCATGCCGCCGCGCCGACATACGAACGATTGCTGCAACATCTCAGGCCGCATGTCCTTCTGGGACTTACGGCTACGCCCGAGCGAACTGATGGCGTCTCAGTGCTGGAATGGTTCGACGGTCGCATCGCTGTAGAACTCCGACTCTGGGATGCGCTCGATCGCGGCCTCCTTTCGCCTTTTCACTATTTCGGCATCCACGACACGGTCGACATCTCTCATGTCGCATGGAAGCGTGGTCGCTACGACGAGAAGGAGCTCGAGAACGTTTACACGGGAAACGATGCGCGAGTCCTTCAGATCATTGCGGCGCTTCAGGAGAAGATCGTCAACGCATCGCAGATGCGCGCCCTCGGCTTTTGCGTTGGTGTTCATCACGCCGAGTTCATGGCCGAGCGATTTCGCGCCGCAGGGATTCCGGCCGAGGCCGTACTGGGAACGACGGATAGCGACGACCGCGATCGCGCGTTGCGCCGCCTCAAAGAAGGCGAGATTAACTGCCTTTTTGCGGTCGATATCTTCAACGAGGGCGTGGACGTGCCGCAGGTCGACACCGTTCTATTTCTTCGGCCAACCGAAAGTGCGCTGATCTTTCTCCAACAGCTCGGACGCGGACTGCGACGAGCCCGCGACAAGCAGTGCCTGACAGTGCTCGACTTCATCGGGAACGCAAACCGTAACTTTCGCTTTGACCTGCGCTACCGCGCTCTAACTGGTGCTACGCGCCGCGAGCTCGAAGAGGAGATCGCCGGCGGATTCCCGTACCTGCCCGCGGGCTGCGCGATTCAACTGGACCGCGAGTCCAGCAAGATCGTGCTGGAAAACTTGAAACAGTCCATCGGTTCGACGCTGAAAAGCCTCGTTGCCGAGTTGAAAACGATGACGCCGCCTGTTTCATTGTCGAAGTTCCTGCTCGACGCGGCGATTGAGCCAGAGGACTTGTACCGAAACCGGAGTTGGTCGTGGACGCGCTTGAAGCGCGACGCCGGATTTGACCCCTCTCCGGTCCTACGGGTCGCTGACAGCGCCATTGCGACCGGCGAAGACCCCACGGATGAAACGAAGCTCCTCGGCGGCGTCAGCCGATTGCTGCACATCGACGACACCAGGCGGTTGTCCTTCCTCCACACGATTCTTAGCAACCAGCAGCCTCCTGAAGTCGAATCAATCAGTCCCCCCGAGGCGCGAATCATCAACGGCTTGATGCTCACCTTATGGTCCGGCGAGGAACGGGATCTCAACTCGGCGCTTCTCCGTGTATGGCGACAGCCGGCCGTTCTCTCCGAGATGCTCGAACTGCTGGAGGTGCTGGAGAGCCGCGCCGCGCACCTCACGTTCCCGCTGAATAAGCACCTGCCTCAGGACAGACAGCATTTGTTCGAGGACGTTCCGCTCGAACTCCACGCACGGTACACGCGTGACGAAGTGCTGGCAGCGATCGGTCGCGCCACGTTCGCAAAGCGCCTCACGCATCGCGAGGGCCCTCTGTGGCATCCGGCGACAAACACCGACTACTTCTTCATCACCCTCGATAAAAGCGAGAAATACTACTCACCGTCGACGCGCTACCGCGACTACGCCATTTCCCCGGACATCTTTCACTGGGAGTCGCAGTCACAAACACCCGAGAAGAGTCCGACCGGCCAGCGTTACATTCATCACGCGGCGCGCGGTTCGAACGTGATGCTTCTCGTCCGACCGCGAAACAAAGACGCAAACGGACGCACCGAGGCATTCACTTTCCTCGGCCCGGCAACCTACATGGAGCACAAGGGCGAGCGTCCGATGGCGATTCTCTGGAAGCTACAGCGCGCGATGCCGCTGGACTTCTTCGCGCAGGCGAAAGTGATCGCGGGGTAAAACCAAGGGCGGCCTTTCGGCCGCCCTTTTGCTGCCACCTCACGGAATGCTCTTCGGCGGGACTAAGCCATTCGCCGCGACTACGAGCACCCGCTTGTGCTGCCGCAGTTGAGACACTTGTAGCAGGCTCCGTTGCGCACCATGATCGAGCCGCAGTCCGAGCAGCTCGGCGCATCCTGCTGGAACCGGTACGACGCGCCGCTCCTCGACGAGGCCGGGCCGTCCGCGTCACGCGGCGGCATCACGAACCCGATCGACGAAGACGCCGGTGAGGACACCGCCGCCCCAACAGTCGGTGCTCCACTCGACGGCGCGATCGACTCGATGAAGCTCACGTCCTTCGGCGTCGGCGGTGCCACGTTCGACGCCGCCGGTGAAGACACCGTCGCCCCGACGTCATCCCGCTTGATCACGCCGGCCTCTTCCTGGCTGTCGCGCGACAGGAACTTGATGGCCAGCCACTTGAAGATGTAGTCCATGATCGACTTCGCCATCGGGATCTCGGCGTTCTTCGTGAACCCGGACGGCTCGAAGCGCATGTGCGTGAACTTGTCGACCAGCAGCTGCAGCGGCACCCCATGCTGCAGCGCCATCGACGTCATCGTGGCAAACGAGTCCATGAGACCGGAGATCGTCGAGCCTTCCTTGGCCATGGTGATGAAGATCTCGCCGGGCGTCCCGTCCTCGTACTTGCCGACGGTGATGTAGCCCTCGTGCCCGCCGATGGAGAACTTGTGCGTGATCGACTCGCGCTCGTCGGGCAGCCTGCGCCGCACCGCCGCCGGCGTGACGCCGAGCGCCTCGAGCGACCCCTTGTCCCGCGCCGTCGACAGCGGCTGGGAGCGCTTACAGCCGTCGCGATAGACGGCCACCGCCTTCAGCCCGAGCTTCCACGCCTCGTAATAGGCCTGCTCGATCTCCTCGATCGTGGCGCTGGGGGGCATGTTGATGGTCTTCGAGATCGCCCCGGAGATGAACGGCTGCACCGCGCCCATCATCTTCAGATGTCCGCCGTAGTGGATCGACCGCGTGCCGTTGGCCGGCTTGAACGCGCAGTCGAACACCGCGTAATGCTCGGGCAGCAGATGCGGGGCGCCTTCGCTCGTGTCGTTCTCATCGATGTACTGCACGACCTCGGCGGCCTGCTTCTGGTTGTAGCCGAGACGCTTGAGTGCAGTCGGGACGGTCTGGTTGATCATCTTCAGCATCCCGCCGCCGACGAGCTTCTTGTACTTCACCAGAGCGATGTCGGGCTCGATGCCGGTGGTGTCGCAGTCCATCATGAAGGCGATCGTGCCGGTGGGGGCGAGCACCGAGATCTGGGCGTTGCGGTAGCCGTGCTCCTGGCCGAGGGCGTACGCCTCGTCCCACACCTTCGTGGCCGCATCGGCCAGGTCGGCCGGCAGCGAGCGGTTGTTCATGCGATAGGCGGCGCGGCGATGCTTGTCGATGACGCGCAGGAACGGCTCCTCGTTCGCCGCGTAGCCGTCGAACGGGCCGATCTTCGCGGCGATGCGCGCCGACTGCGTGTACGACTCGCCGGAGAGAATCGACGTCACCGCGGCCGCATAGTCGCGACCCTCGTCGCTGTCGTACGGGAGACCACGCGCCATCAGCAGCGCACCGAGGTTCGCGTAGCCGATCCCGAGAGGACGGAAGGCGTGAGAGTTCTTCTCGATGGCCGGAGTGGGATAGGACGCGAAGTCGACCGTGATCTCCTGCGCCGTGATGACCACGCGCAGGGCGGCGCGATACGCCTCCACGTCGAAGCCGGCCGCGTCGGTGTAGAACTTCATCAGGTTCAGCGAGGCCAGGTTGCACGCCGAGTCGTCGAGGAACATGTACTCCGAGCACGGATTGGACGCGTTGATGCGGGCCGTGTTCGGGCAGGGATGCCAGTCGTTGACGGTGGTGTCGAACTGCATGCCGGGATCGCCGCAGACCCATGCCGACTCGGCCATCTTGCGCATCAGGGCCCGGGCCTTGTAGTTGCCCATGACGCGGTTGGGATCGGTGACCGCGCGCGTCTGCCAGTCGCCGTCGCGCTCGTACGCGCGCATGAAATCGTCGGTCACGCGCACGGAGTGATTTGCGTTCTGGAACTGCACGGAGTCATACGCTCCGCCCGTGGCGTTGAACGCGCCTTCGTAGCCGGCCTCGATCAGAGCCCAGGCCTTCTTCTCTTCCTTCTCTTTCGACTCGATGAAGTCGACGATGTCCGGATGGTCGGCGTTGAGGATGACCATCTTGGCGGCACGACGGGTCTTGCCGCCGGACTTGATCACGCCGGCAAACGAGTCGTAACCCTTCATGAAGGAGACCGGACCGGACGCGGTTCCGCCGCCGGCCAGGAACTCCCTCGAGGAGCGGATGTTCGACAGATTCGACCCCGCTCCCGAGCCGTACTTGAACAGCATCCCCTCGGTGCGCGCCAGCCCGAGGATCGAGTCCATGGTGTCCTGGACCGAGTTGATGAAGCACGCCGAGCACTGCGGCCGCGGCTCGATGCCGACGTTGAACCAGACCGGCGAGTTGAACGACGCCATCTGGTACAGAAGGATGTGCGTCAGCTCGTCGCGGAACGTGTCGCCGTCCGCCTCGCTGGCGAAGTAGCCGCCTTCGCGGCCCCACTGCGTCATGGTGTGCACCACACGGCCGATGAGCTGCCGGACCGACGTCTCCCGCCCCGGAGTTCCCAGGTGGCCGCGGAAATACTTCGACACAACGACGTTCGTGGCCATCTGCGACCAGAACTTCGGCATCTCCACGTCCTTCTGCTCGAAGACCACCTCGCCGCGCTCATTCGTGATGACCGCGCCGCGGAGCTCCCACTCGCAGGTGTCATAGACGTCCACTCCCGGCCGGGTGAAGTACCGCTGCACTTCGATCCCGCCCGGTCGCGTCTCTTTTCGCTTCGGTGATTTCGGACCGCTGTTCCGAACCCGAACCGTCTGCGCCGTCACATCGATGGCTGTCATAACCCTCTCCTCGCTTCCCTTCCGGAGACAAAAAAGGGACGAGTGCGCGCGTCCTCGTCCCCTTTCGGGCTCCTGTCTACTGGCTCTTGGCTCTTGGCTGCTGGCTCTTGGGCGGGATCTCGCCGGTGTACCCACGAGCCAACAGCCAAGAGCCAAGAGCTTTCATTTGACTAACTCAACGAACAGCCGACCCCTTCACCTGAGGCACCGCAGTCCTGACCTTGACCGTCACCTGATAGTCGCGAATCTGGAGTGAGACCGACCTGGTCGGGGAACGGGTGGCAAGACGTGACTGATGCTTCAAATCCTTCATGTTCCTCCCTCGCATCCCGCGCTGTTTGTGTTTCGCCACAAACTACGCCCCGCTCCAGGGGATGTCAAGTCGGGCACCACCAGATCTTGTGGTGCCGGACTGCGACAACACTATTTCTAGCGTAAGTATTCGTCTCTGCGCGACTTACGCTGAGTCGCACAAACCTGGTCGCAACCTCGTTTTCCGATGCATTTCCGATGCATTTCCGCCGCTTTCCAACAGGAAATCCACAGTGTTTTGCACAGCTTTCAGGCCGTCAATCCACAGTTTTTCCACCCGTTTTCCGCACGTTTTGCACATCATTTTCATGCACAGTTTTTCAATCATTTTCCCGCATGATTTCCGCACGATTTAGCAGACTCGGCCGGTGAGAAAAACGGCGAAAGGCAAGCGGAGTCCGCGCCGCTGCGGAAAACGGCCTTTCGGAGTAGGCAGAGCAACTCGAGACCGCGTTTTCCGCTGTGACACGTGGAACAGGAGGGCCAAGCCCCCACCCCGTCCGTGGCGCCGGTGAAGACACCGGCGCTCCATTTCAGAATTCGCCGGAGGCGCCGGCGCCGCCGAACGACCCGCCGCGACCTTCCTGACGCGGAACGGTTTCGACCGTCGGAGAGAGTTGCAGCGTGGCGAGAATCTCCAGCGAGTCGCCGGCCGCTTCCGGCGCGATCACGATGCCGCGCTCGCGACCGCGCAAGACGCGCGTGGCCAGCACCGCGGATGCCATCAGCAATGCGCCAGCCGCGATCAGTTGCCATTCCGCGGGCCATGGGAGGACATCGCGGCCCGCGATCGCCGCAATCACGACCGCAACACCCGACGCGGTGAGCAGGGCGTGGTGGCGCATGCGCAGACCGGAGACCAGCAGCGCGGCGGCCGCGACGAGCCAGAAGAGGGCCCACCCGGGCTCTAGTCGAGGCCCGGCGATCGCACCGGCTGCCGGCATGACGACGACGGCGATGGAGAAGAACGACTCCGTCGAGGGCCGTTGCCACTCACGCATCAATGCCACGACCGCCATCAGCGTCAGAGCCAGCGGAAATGCGAGCGCGACCGCATCGAGATCGCGCAGGGCGAAGTACGCCGTGATCAGAACGAGTCCGAGGGCGCCGAACCACGCGTTGCGGACGCGCGCGCCGGCGACGAACGACGCCGCCGCGAAGAGAAGGATCGCCTCAGCCCTCCCCTCCCCGGGCAGGCCGAAGATGAGGGCGAAGAGACCGCCGAGCCACAGCGCCGACTCCACGCCGGTCCCGAAAAAGCGAAGGCGGCGGATGAGGAGCTCGGCGACGGCGATGGCAATCGCGGCGGTGATGAATCCCTTCGGCATCTCCAGCAGATGAAAGAAGCCGAACGTCGCCGCCACGGCGATGAGCGTGAGCACGGAGAACACGATCGACACGAAGAGACCGTTCGAGCGCCACGCCGTGCGGAGCTGCGGCTCGAACCGCTCATACTTCCGCGCCAGCGCCATGGCCCGCTCCTCGGCGACGCTCGGAATCACGCGTTTCTCCTGAACCGGCCGTGCAGGATGAACAGACCGGCAATCGCCGCGATCGTCGACACGATCAGGTAGAGCGTGATGAGCACCTCCTCGTTCAACGCGTCGACGATCACGATGTCGACCGCCACGACGGCGTAGATGTACGCGTAGATCGCGAAGGGCTCGGCGTCGCGGCGGAAGCCGAACAGGATCACGGCCGCGGCGGCGGCGAGCGTGATGGCGAGGCCGGCCAGACGCCAGCGGTCGTCGATCGTCAGCAGCAACCCGCCGAACAGAGCGAGGTTCGCGGCCGCGTGCTCGAAGACGCGCTCGAATGTGCGCGAGGTCCGGAAACGGAAGTCGATGGCCCGCCACAGCGCGACGGCCGCACAGGCCACGAACGCGCGCAACCCGGTGCCGGCCGGATCGGCGTCGAACAATGCCTCCGCGTTCTGCTCCACGCCGAGCCACGAGGCCAGCGCCGCGATCGACAGCGTGAGCACCATGCGCGAGTCGAAGAGGTACGCGGCGATGCCGTGCAGCACGGCCAGGATCAGGAGATGCCGCGGCCACCCATTGTCCAGAAGCTGAAACTGCGACTCGATGTAGGCGACGTCGACGCTGACGAGCAGCGCGCCGAGGAGGGTGACGTAGTCGTGGATGGCGGTGCGGCGGGAGAAGGCGCTGTACGCGTAGCAGGCGATGGCGGCGACGGCGATCGCCGCGGCCAGAGTCACGGGACCGATGCGGTCGAGATTCTTCGAGACCAGGATGGCCGCGCCGGTGCCGGCCAGCATCGCGCCGCCCCATGCCAGCGCGCGCACCTCGCGATGAACCGAGAAGACCTCGCGCCGCTCGATGGCGATCAGCGCCGGCGGCGCGTCGAGGCGGACGAGCTCGGGCTCGTAGCTGATCACCTGTCCATCATAGGGGCTCCGGGCTCAGGGCCGAGCCCTCTGAGGACCCTCTGCGTAAGCTCTGCGTCCTCTGTGACTCTGTGGTTTGACGTCAACCACAGAGTCACAGAGATCACAAAGTTGCGCAGAGGCTCCCTAAACGTACGCCAGGGCGAAGCCGACCTGCGCGGCCATCATCATCAGATACATGTGCCGCCACGACGGGTGGTTCTCCGTCGCCGTCAGCTCGTCGGGATTCCGGACGATCAGCCACACCGTGTAGGCGCCCCACAGCGCGAGCGTGAAGCCGAGAAGCGAGAGGAACGCCGGGTTGCCGGTGAGGACTCCGTTCCGCGCTCCGACCGGCATCAGCAGCCACGGGAAGACGAAGAACGGGGCGATCATCCAGGCCGCGCGGCGCACACCGAAGCGGATCGGCAGCGTCCTGCATCCGCCGGCCCGATCGCCTTCCATGTCGCTGAAGTCCTTCGTCGAAGCCGCTCCGAGGAGGAAGAGCATGAAGATCGCGCCGATGAACCACGGCTCGGCGAAACCGGCGCGCGCGACCATGGTCCAGCCGGCCACCTTGAGCAGCAGGCCGCGCGGGATGGCGATGGTGAGGTTCGCGCCGATCGGATGCGCCTTCGTCCGTCCGAACGCCGGCACCGAGTAGATGAACGTCGCCACGAGCGCCGCCAGATAGATGAAGAAGCACTCGTGCGCTGCAAGCGGCGCGCGGAACTTCTCCTCCCACGTCGTGTACGGGTACACCACCACCCACCACGTCGGGACGATGCCCAGGACGTACATGATGACGGTGAAGATCCAGGCCTCCCGGATGGAGACCTCTCCGGTGACGAGAGGCCGCTTCGGCTTGTTGATGCGGTCGATCTCCAGGTCGTAGATCTGGTTGAGCGAGTTGTTCGCGGCGTTCAGAAAGGCGGCGCAGACCGAGCCGAGCACGACTGTCCAGATGACGGCTCCGGTGAGCTCCCTGGACGGATCGGGGTTGTAGGCCGACCCGAACGCGCAGATGGCGCCGGAGACGATTCCCAGCAGCGGCGGCAGGAGGGTGAACGGCCGGGCCAGCTCGATGTACCGCTTCACAGGGCGCGTAGTGTAAGCGAGAGTTGCACCCCGGGGCCGTTCGGATTCATGATGTGCAAACCCAAAACTTCCGGAGGCTCACAATGAACGCGGACCGGCTTCGCCTTGCGATATTTCTCATCGTCATCGCTTTCTCCACTTCGATTCTGTCCGCGGCCATCGCCACCTCGGCGATGAACATCGACGGCGTCAACATCGATGTGACCGCCGTCGAGCGGAAGGGCAGCGTCCTGACCCTCAAGTTCGCGGTCAAGAACAGCGGCACGAAGACCGCCACGGTGCAGTTCGCACTGACGGGCGACAAAGTGACCACGTATCTGGTGGATGAGGAAAGCGGCACCAAGTACTACGTTCTGACCGACAAAGAGGGGAATTCCCTCGCCACTGAGCACGACTACACCGGCAGCTCCTACGGGATCTCCGAATACGTCGAAGCGGGCGCTACGAAACGCTTCTGGGCGAAGTTCCCGGCACCGCCGGCAGCGGTGAAGACGATCAACATCATGTTCAGTCAGGCCGAGCCGGTCGAAGACGCCCCGATCACCGACAAGAAATGAGAGCTCTCGTCTTCGCCACCACGCTTCTCGTCGCGTGTGGCAGGAGTGAAGTCGTCGAGCCGGCCCCGCTCCCGGACGTGAGCGCCGGAGTGGCTGCTCCGGCTGCCGTCGATCCGAACGACCCGGAACCGCCCGACGCGCAGGCGAAGGCCGAGGCGGTCGTCTTCGCCGACTTCAACAAGAACAAGACGACGTCGCTGAAGATGAAGATGACCACCCTGGTGGGCAGGACATCGGAGCTCTCGGGCTTCTCGACCGGCCTGGTGGCGAAAGAAGACAACATCGAGGACAAGCTCACCCGTCTTGGCGCGAGAGTGACCGAGACCGAGGTGACGATTCAGCTGTCGGGAGCGATCCTGTTCGACTTCGACTCGGCAGCGATCCGTCCCGATGCCGAGCGGACCCTGAACGACGTCTCGAGCGTGATCGCCTCGTACCAGGGGCGCCCGGTTCGCATCGAAGGGCACACCGACTCGATCGCTTCGGACCAGTACAACCAGAAGCTGTCCGAGCAGCGCGCGCAGTCGGTCGTGGACTGGTTCGCAAAAAGCGGCATCGAGCGCGGCCGTCTCACCGCCACAGGCCTCGGCGAATCGAAGCCGGTGGCGACCAACGAGACGAGCGCTGGACGACAGCAGAACCGCCGCGTGGAAATCGTGATCGCCCGCCGTTGAGACGTTTTGCCCGGTGACAATTCGCTGAGTGGCCGGAATGAAGGAACCGTAAATCGTCTCGTGTCTGTAACATCCGTGCACATTGAGACGGGTGTTGATCGTGAGCAGCGCAGCGGTGCTGGCCAGCGAGGTCGAGCGAATCCTCGGCCCGGTACACGAAGTCCATTCCGCTGCGACCGACGATGCCGCCGCCACGCTGCTCAACATTCATGAGTACGACTGCGTGGTCCTGGACATCCGGCCCGCATCGGCTGCAGGGCTGAAGACCGGACGGACGACGCGCATCGCCAGTCCGACGGTGATCTTCACGAACCGTCCGGAGAATCAGGTCGGCGAAGCGTCAGCAGTGATCATCGAGAGCGACGACGCGCTCACCGAGCTGGCCACGGCGATCAGGTTGACGCTCCGGTAACGCGGCGCAGCGTGGCGAACAGGGTCTCGTGGTCGTACGGCTTGTGAAGAAAGGCGACGTGGACTTCGAGACTCGCCGCCACCTTCTTCTCGTCGGCATGGCCGCTGGAGAAGACGACCGGCAGATCAGGATAGCTTTCCGCGATCGACGCGTAGACGACGGTGCCGTCGATGTCGGGGAGGCCGATGTCCAGAATGACCGCATCGGGCCGCGAGCGCTCCAGCGCGGGCATCACGTCCGCGCCGTTGTGGACGACCTGGACGCCGATGCCCTCGCTCTCGAGCAGCGCTGACAGCCCCACTGCCACCGTCACGTCGTCTTCGACGAGCAGGACCCGGCGCAGTCCGCCGCGGGCGGTGGCCGCCGGCTCATCGGCAGACCAGTCCTGACTGGCAGCCTCGCCGGCGATGGGAAGGAAGAGGTGGAACTTCGTCCCCACGCCGACGGTGCTCTCGACGAAGATCTCACCCTTGTGGCGCGTCACGACGTTGCTCGTGACGGAGAGACCGAGTCCCGTGCCGTTGCGCTTGGTGGTGAAGAGAGGGTCGAAGACCTGCTGCAGCGTGGCGGGAGGGATGCCGATGCCGGTGTCCTCCACGGTGAAGTGAACGTATTTCTCCGGGGAGTCGACGCCACCGAAGGAAAACGTGGCTCGGGCATTCTCCCGGCAGGCCGAGATGGTGATGCGCCCGCCGTCGGGCATGGCGTCGCGAGCATTGAGGATGAGATTGGTGAAGCTCTGATGCAGCTGATTGGCATCGCCCAGGACTCGCAGATCGCCTGGACCGATGGTGCTGTGGATGGAATGCGACGTGCCCACGACGGTCCGAGTTTCCAGCACGAGCGAAGAGAGCCAGGCCTCCGTGTCGAGAGCGGTCAACACCGGCTGCGCAGGCTGTGTGAAACGGAGGATGTCCTGGGTGATGCGTTTGCCGCGCTTGACGGCGCGGGAGATCTGGTCGACGGCGGTGACGCCGCGCTCGGTGGAAACCTCGCGGCGCAGGACGTCGGCGAAGGGGGCGATTCCCATCAGCACGTTGTTGAACTCGTGAGCGACCGTTGCGGCGAGACGTCCGAGGCTGGAGAGACGGCTGGACTGGTCGAGTTGGGCCTCGAGGCGGCGGCGCTCGTCCTCGAGCCGGCGCTCATCGGTGATGTCGCGCGCGAAGCCGACGACTTCCTCGACACGCCCCTCTCCAACTCTGGCCGACGCCGCGCTCTCGATGAGGATGACGCGGCCGTCTTTGCCGAGGAGTCGCGTTTCCACGCGCACGTGTCCGCGCCCGGCGAGGAGCGACTCGAACACCTCCTGCATGGAAGCGCGCTCATCGGGGAACAGCAACCCGCTGAAAGAGCGTCCCACCCATTCGTCGGGGCGCCATCCCGTGACAGCCTCGAACCGCGGGTTGAGTGACGTGATCGTACCGGACGAGGCGACCGTGAAGATGATGTCCGACGCCCCTTCGATGACGCCGCGGAAACGCTGCTCGGACTGGATGAGGGCGCGCTCGGCCGCGTCGTGCTCGAGCGCCTCGGCCAGCAGATTGGCGACCGACTGCAGAAACTGCATGTCGCCCCCGGTGAACTCCTTCGCCACGCGCGTGTACGCGGTCAGAACACCAAACTTCCGGTGCTGCGTGGCCACGGGGACGGTGAGCCCGGCCCGGATCCCGTGCTGCACGAACGCGCTGCTGGCGAAGCGACGTTCCGCGAAGTAGTCGCGGACGATGACCGGCATGCTGTCGCGGAAGGTGTGGCCGGCCTGCGTTCCCACCACCGGGATGACGTGCGGCTGGTCCGGCATCCAGTCGCTGCCGGCGCGGACCGACAGCGTCGACCCATCGTCGACCAGCTGAAGAAACGTCGAATACTCGACGGAGAGGCCATCCATGACGAGCTCGCACGTGCGATTCAGCGTTTCCGGTCCGAGGTCAGTGGCGGTGCGGCGTCCGAGCTCGGCAATGGCGCTCTGCTGGACGGCCCGGACCTGCAGCTCCACCTCGGCGCGCCGGCGCTCGATGGCCTGGCCGAGGGTCATGGCCAGGGCGCGGAGAAAATCGACCTCGCTCGCCGCGAAATCGTGAGCGGACCGTGAGAATGCCCCCAGAACGCCCCAGGGCCCTTCCACCCCGCCGTCGATGGGAACCGTGACGCTGCTGATGACGCCGTGCGTCATCAGCCGCCGCGATGGAGCGAAACGCGTCTCCGTCGCCAGGTAGTTGCAGACCACCGGCGCATTGGTCTCGGTCGTGTAGGCAGCCTGTGAGTAGTCGTCGGCGCCTGCCGCGATGTCTTTGTTCGCGAAGGCGGCCGCGACGACGACCATCCCGTCGTCCCTTCGCTTGTAGACCTCGCAGCTGGCGATGGCGAGCACGTCCCGCACGATCTCGGCAGCCTGCGACAGAAGGAACCCGATGCTGGCATTGCCGAGAGCGATCTGTCCGAGCTGGGCCAGCGCGGCCTGTTGCGAGGCGCGGCGCTGCATCTCCGCCTCCCGCCATTTGAGGTCGGTCAGGTCCTGGGCCACACTGACGACGCCGATCTGCGCGCCCTCACTGTCGCGAATCGGCGCGCCGGAGAAGAGGATCGAGAACGCGTGACCCGACCGGTTCTGCACCTCGAACTCACCGGTCCAGGACTCCCCGCGCCCGAGGCGGTCGAACAGCGCGGCAGCGACATTGTCTTTCCCGGTCATCACCACCACTTCGAGGATGTTCTTTCCCAGTGCCTCGGGCGCCGGCCACTCGAACAGCTGCTCGGCGTACGGGTTCCAATAGGTGATGCGACCGAGCGTGTCGGTCGCTGCGACGGCCTGCTTCACCGAGCCCAGCAGCGTGCTTTGGAACCGGATCTGCTCCGCGGCCGCGCGATGCTCGGTGATGTCTTCGACGACGCCGATGACGCCGACCAGTCCGCCGCTGTCGTCGGTCGCCGCGGAGAGCGTGACGTGTACCCAGAGAACGGTGCCGTCCTTGCGCAGTAGGCGGCGGTCGAAGGAAGTGAACTTTGCCTCTCCGGTCACGAGAGACTGGAACCGCTCCCGGCTCATCTCGGCATCATCGGGATGGCTGACGCTGATGTAGGTCCGGCCCAGGAGCTCGGATGCGTCGTAGCCGACGATCTCGCAGAAACGCCGGTTGACGCGGACGAAACGGCCGTCCGGACCGGCCACGGCGATGCCGATGTGGGCGTGCTCGAAGGTAAGGCGATACCGCTCTTCGAGTTGCTGGTCGAGGAGGGACATTTCTGGGTCCGCCAGCTCAGGGCGGCCCCACAATGTACCCTAAAGTGAAATCCTGTTCGTAACCGGCTGGTTCAGCCGTTAGACTCTCGGGGCCGAATGTCACCCAAGCCCAATTCAGAGAATGAGTCAGACGAGGATATGGGGGCGCCACCAGCCCGCGCTATGAGCGATAGCAAGATCGCGCTTTTCATCGATTTCGAGAACATTGCCATCGGCGTCACGGACGCCAAATACAAGAAATTCGAGGTCAACCTGCTCCTGGAGCGACTCCTGGAGAAAGGGAAGATCGTCGTCAAACGCGCCTACTGCGACTGGGACAAGTTCCCGGACTACAAGCGCGAACTGCACGAGGCGGCCATCGAGATGATCGAGATCCCGGGCCGCGGATACTCCGGAAAGAACTCGGCCGACATTCGCATGGCCGTCGACGCCATGGACATGTGCTGGTCGAAAGAGCACATCGACATGTTCGTGGTCGCGTCGGGCGACTCCGATTTCTCCCCCCTGGTCTCCAAGCTGAAGGAGAACGACAAGTACGTCATCGGATGCGGCGTGAAGAACTCGTCGAGCGACCTCCTCATCGACAACTGCGACGAGTTCATCTTCTACGAGGATCTCGTACGCGTCACCAGGGGACCGTCCGTCGCATTCAAGGACAAAAAGCAGGCTGAAGTGTTCAAGCTGCTGATCGACTCGATCAAGGCGCTGATGCGCGAGAACAAAGAGATCCTGTGGGGCTCGATGGTCAAGCAGACGATGCAGCGCAAGAAGCCGACCTTCAACGAGGAGTACTACGGCTACAACACGTTCAGCGACCTGCTCGAAGACGCGCAGAAGAACAACGTCATCAAGATCAAGAAGGATGTGAAGTCGGGGTCGTACGTGATCACCGGCTTCGCACAGCCGGCCGCGTGAGTGAAGCGCCGGTGTCCGCACCGGCGCCTCGTCCCGCAGTCATCATCGGCGCGGGGCCTGCCGGCCTGGCCACCTCCTACGAGCTGGGACGGCGCGGCATCGACCACCTCGTGCTCGAGCGCGACCAGGTCGCCGCCAGTTGGTCACGCGTCTACGACTCGCTGACTCTGCACACCGGAAAGCACATGTCCTCGCTTCCGGGACTGCCATTCCCGAAGGCCACGCCGCTCTTCATCGGGCGCGAGAGCTTCCGGCAGTACCTCGTCGACTATCGCGCCCGGTTCGACCTTCCGGTACGGGAGGGGACGCCCGTGACGGCCGTTCACCGCGACGGAGAGGCGTGGCGCGTCGCCACGAGCGGCGGCGAGATCGAGACCCGGGCCGTCGTCGTGGCGACGGGCATCATGGCCACACCGCGAACGCCCGGGATCAAGGGCAGCGAGCGGTTCGGCGGGCGCATCCGTCACAGCGTCACCTATCGCAGTCCCGAAGAATGCCGCGGAAAGCGCGTGCTGGTCGTCGGCGCGGGGAACTCGGCCGGCGAGATCGCGAGCGAGCTGGGGCGCGCAGGCGTCGACACGACCATCGCCGTCCGGTCCGGCGCGAACGTCGTCCCTCTGCAGATTCTCGGCGTTCCCATCCAGTACCTGTCGATCGGCATGCGGAAGCTTCCGCGGACGGCGCAGAACCTGATCGTGGCGGCGATGCGCCGGTTCGTGGACCTGATCAAGGGACCGCCGCCCATCGCGCGGCCCGATTACGGCCCGCTCGACTCCATTCCGATGATCGGGTTCAAGCTCGTCGACGCGATCAGGGACGGACGGGTCAAGCTCCGCGGCGGAATCGATGAGCTGACCGGAGACGGGGCGCGATTCACCGGCGGCGTCGAGGAGCCGTTCGACGAGATCATCCTGGCGACAGGGTTCCGCGCCACGGTGGACCTCTTCGGGTCGCTGATCCGGGTCGACCGCCGCGGCTTCGCAGTGCGCAAGGACCGGGTGGCGAGCGCCGATCACCCCAGCCTGTTCTTCGTCGGCCACAACTACGACAGCACCGGCGCGCTGTTCAACATCAGGAGAGATGCCGGGCTGGTGGCGGAGGCGATTCGCTCTGGTCAATCCTGAGCGCGGGCGGGCACCACGTAGAATACGCGGCGTGTCGCCACTGAAAAACCGGGAGCACTACCCGGTGCTGGTCATCGGCACCGGCATCGCCGGCCTGACCACGGCATTTGTCCTGGCCAGCGCCGGCATCCGCGTTCTCCTGGTCACCAAGGCAGCGGACCCGAAGGACTGCAACACGTTCTGGGCGCAGGGCGGCATCATCTATCAGGGTGAGAACGACAGTGCCGAGAAGCTGGTGTCCGACATCCTGCGGGCCGGCGCGGGGATCTCCAACGAGGAGGCGGTGCGGTTTCTGGCGTCCGAAGGACCGCGCGTGGTCAAGGAGCTCCTGCTCGACGAGATTCACGTTCCGTTCTCCGCGACCGAGGAAGGGGAGCTCGATCTCACGCAGGAAGGGGCGCACTCGCTGCCGCGCATCATTCACGCGGGCGATGCCACGGGCCGGGCCATCGAAGTCTCGCTGCTGAATCGCGTGAAGGAGGAGCCAAACGTCACTCTGGCGACGGAGGTGACCGCCATCGACCTCCTCACGATGCAGCACCATCCCACCGACATCCAGATCCGTTACCGGCTCACGAACGAGTGTGTCGGAGCGTACCTGCTCGACAACAGGAGCGGGGATGTCTTCACCGTGTTCGCCGACTTCACCGTCCTGGCCACCGGCGGGATCGGTCAGGTGTTCCTCCACAGCACGAACACACGCCACGCCATCGGCGACGGCGTCGTCATGGCTCAACGCGCCGGCGCCATGATCATGAACGCGGAGTACGTCCAGTTCCACCCCACAGCGCTGGCCGACAAGAAGGCCAACCACTTCCTCATCTCGGAGGCGCTGCGGGGCGAAGGGGCGCGCCTCCTGAATCACAAGGGCGAGTACTTCATGGAGAAGTATGCGCCGGAGTACAAGGACCTGGCCCCTCGCGACATCGTGGCCCGCGCGATCGTCGAGGAGATGACCGCGAACAAAGAGGAATTCGTGTTCCTCGACCTGGCCAACTTCTACAACGGGCACCAGCCCATCGCGGAGCGGTTCCCGAACATCCGCAAGGCCTGCGCGGAGATCGGCGTCGACATCGAGCGCGAGCCGATCCCCGTCGTCCCGGCCGCGCACTACTTCTGCGGCGGCATCCTCGTGAACACCGCCGGGGAGACGACGCTCAGCCGGCTCTACGCGGTCGGCGAGACGTCGTGCTCCGGCCTGCACGGCGGCAACCGTCTCGCGTCGACGTCGCTCCTGGAGGGTCTCACCTGGGGCTACTACGCCGCGCATTCGATTCGAGAGAGGATGTCCAGCGCGTCGAGCAGCGCGTCACCGGCCGTGCGACGTGCCGACTCGTCGCGAGCCCCCGGCACCGGCAGCGTTCCCGGATCGGCACTGGCTTCCATCCCCGACTGGCAGGCCGCCGGAACGCAGAACGTCGAGGATCCGGCACTCATCCTCCAGGACTGGACGACGATCCAGCACACCATGTGGAACTACGTGGGGATCGTGCGGACGTACGAGCGTCTCAAGCGCGCCGTCGCGGACATGCGACAGCTCGGCAACCGTCTCACGAAGTTCTACCACGAGGCGCGGATCTCCAAGCCGATCGTCGAGCTGTTCCATGGACAGCAGTGCGCCGCCATCGTGGCCGCGGCCGCGATCCGCAATCCGACGTCGCGCGGCGCGCACTACCGGAAAGACTGAAGCCGACCGGGGGTTCACCACAGAGTCACAGAGGACACAGAGTGGCTCTGTGACACTCTGTGATCTCTGTGTCTCTGTGGTTGATTCCTCCGTCGGAGCTAAAACAGATCGGTCTGTTTGCGCGTCGCTCCGAGCTTGTACCCGAGGTGCTCGTAGGCGAGCCGGGAGGCGACGCGGCCGCGCGGCGTCCGCTGCACGAAGCCGATCTGGATGAGATACGGCTCGTACAGGTCCTCGATCGTGCCGCGATCCTCGGCCACCGACGAGGCCAGCGCGTTCACGCCGACCGGACCGCCGCCGAAGCGCTCGATCATCGTGGTCAGGAGCTTGCGGTCGATCTCGTCGAGGCCGTACTCGTCGACTTCGAGCATGAGCAACGCCTGACGGGCGATCTCGATGTCGATCCTCCCCTCGTGACGCACCTCGGCGAAGTCGCGCACGCGGCGGAGCAGGCGGTTGGCGATGCGCGGAGTCCCGCGCGACCTCCGCGCAATTTCCGTCGACGCTTCCGCAGTGATCGGAATCTCCAGAATCTCCGATGAGCGGCGCACGATGACCGTGAGCGAGTCGACGTCGTAGAAGTCGAGCCGGTGAACGATGCCGAAGCGCGCGCGGAGCGGCGCCGTGAGCAGACCGGCGCGCGTCGTGGCTCCGATCAGGGTAAAGCGCGGGATCTCGACCTTCAGCGTGCGCGCGGCCGGACCCTGCCCGATCACCACGTCGATGAAGAAGTCTTCCATCGCGGAGTAGAGCACCTCCTCGACGGGCGACGGGAGGCGGTGAATCTCGTCGATGAAGAGCGCGTCGCCGAGCTCGAGGTTGGTGATGATGGCCACGAGGTCGCCCGTCTTCTCCAGAGCAGGTCCGGACGTGGTCCGGATGTTCGCGTCCATCTCGTTGGCGATGATGTTGGCGAGCGTGGTCTTGCCGAGCCCGGGCGGGCCGAACAGGAGAACGTGATCGAGACTCTCTTTGCGCTTCCGCGCCGCGGCGATGGAGATCTCCAGGTTCTCCTTGACCTTGTGCTGTCCGATGTACTCGCGGAGCCGCCTGGGGCGGAGGGAAAGCTCGGTTTGAAGGTCGTCTTCGAGTGGATCTGCGGCGAGGATGCGGGAGTCGGTCACTGTCGGGATCAGTTTATCCTGCTGAGCGAAGCCTCGCTCCGCTCGGCATGAGCCCTGGCGATCAGCGGCAGCACGACCGTGATGGTCGTCCCCACGCCGACTCGCGACTGCACGTCGATGCGCCCGCCGTGCTCCTGGATGATTCGATAGGAAATCGCCATTCCCAGGCCGGTGCCGGTCGGGAAGTTGGTTCGGAAAGGCTGAAAGAGACGCTGCTGGTCGATCGCCGACATGCCGCGCCCGCTGTCGGCGAACACGATCCCGTACGCGCCGTCCCGCACCTCGGTCCTGACCGTGAGCGTGCCGCCGGCGGCCATGGCCTGTACGGCGTTGCGGGCGAGATTCCAGAAGACCTGCCTGATCTGGTCGCCGTCGCCGACGAGCATGAAAGACGGCGGGCTGATCTCCCGCCGGACCTCGAATCCCTCCGGCAGCTCCGGCGAGTTCGCCAGCAGGTCGAGCGTCTCGGAGAGACTGGCCGCGACGTCGAACTCGGCGGTGCGTTTCTCCTGCGGCCGCACGAAACGCAGGAACTCGGCGATGGACTTGTTCAGCCGCTCGGACTCCTTGAGCACGATCGACATCAGACGCTGCTCCTGCGGATTGAGCGAGCTCGATTTCTTCAGCACCTGCACCGAACCGGCGATCGCCGCGAGCGGGTTCCGGATCTCGTGCGCGATGCCCGCCGACAGCTCGCCGACGGCCGCCATCCTGTCCTTGAGCCGCAGCTCGGCCTCCAGCCTCTTCATGTCGGTGAGATCCTGGAAGATCAGCGTGTAGCCGGCCGCCTTCCCCTCCAGCGTGTGCAGGGGACTGAGGGCAAAGCCGATCGTCTTCTCCTCTCCGGCGATGACGATGGAGCTCTCACGACGGACGTTCGCATCCAGCGCGAGCTCCTCGCGCACTTCGCTCCACTCCTCGGCTGGAAGGAATCCGAGCTCCGTGACGTGACGTCCGAGGATCCCGGCGGGCTCGGCCCGGAGGATGTTGCATCCGGCCGGATTCACGAATGCCGCAGTGCCGTATTGCGTCAGCGTGATCAGGCCCGAGGGGATGGAGTCGACCACGTTCTGGTTGAGGGCGCGCAGCTCGGCCAGGTTCTGCTTGTTCGCATCGAGCTCCTCGAACGTCTTCTGCAGCTTCTCCGAGATGATCGAGGTGAGGAGCGCCGTGGCGTAGAAGCCGGCGAAGTTCGTGGCCA
>DATKCA010000078.1:0-2292 GCA_035544675.1 Thermoanaerobaculia bacterium
CGACGGGGCCGTACGGCGCGTACGGGTTCAGCTGGCTCGATCTCTATCTGATGGGACTGGCGGACCCGGCGGAGGTGAAGCCGTGGTTCTACATCGCCGACTCCAGCCCCACGCTGGCCGGCGAATACTACGCGCCGCCGAACCAGCGGTTCACCGGCCTGCGGAAAGACGTGACGCTGGATCAGGTCATCGCAGGCACCGGACTGCGCGTGCCGTCGCATCGCGAATCGCAGCGGAGGTTCCGCGTAGCGTTCGTGCTGCTGACGAGCGGCGAGCAGCCGGGCCCGACCGAGCTCGTGCAGATGGCGCTCTATCGCGAGCTGATGGAGCGCGATTTCAGGGCGGCCACAGATGCGCGCGGCGAGGTGCAGACGGTGATCAGCCCGCCTGTGACCGGTCCGCGGCGAAGAGCGATCGGGCGCTGACTCCTTCGTCCGCGCCCTACTTCACTTTTCTGGCCCTCTTCTTCACATTCTTCCTGGGCCTCTTTGCCACGGGCTCGATGGCGTCCGCGGCGGCCAGGAGCACCCTCCGGATCTTCTTGTGGTTCTTCCACGCCACCTTCATCCCTGCTTTCGTGGCCAGCGCGGTGGCGATGACCAGCCCGGTGGATTTGACCAACTGCTGAACGAAAGTCTTTCGGGCATTCGCCGAGAGCTTCTTCCAGCTCTTCGCGAATTCAGCGACGTGCTTCAGATCATCCGACTCCTCCCCGGAGAAGCGATCGGAGAGATGGTCGAGCGAATCGCCGAGGGTGTCGTGGACCAGAGCGAGGACTTTGCCGATGTCGATGGCGCGCATCACGCGCGGATCATAACGGAACCGGTGGTACAGTCGCGCCCGGGGGAGGAACCATGTCACGAGTCAGCGGAGAGAAAGCGCGCGCGGCCATCACCCGCCGCCGGCGGACGGCGCAGCGGGTGAAAGACCGCCTCGCGAGGGCGGCGGCGTTCGCCAAACCAGCCGCAACACCCAAGGCGAAAGCGAAGCGAAAAGCGAAGGCCGGGAAGTAGGCCGCGGGCCTCAGGCCCCGGGCCTCAAGCCCCGGGCCTATTTCCGTCCAACCGTTTTCTCGAGATAGGCGCGGATGTGCTCGTGCGTGGCGGGATCGGCCCACACCTCGAGGGCGTCGCGGTCCGCCCGGGCCAGGCTGTGGGCGCGCTCGACGTACGGCTGCCGCAGCTGCCGCTTCACGATGCTGAAGGCCTGGCGCGGAATTGCGGCGAGCTGCTGCGCGACGGCGACGGCCCGATCGAGCAGCGCAGAGGCCTCGACCACCTCGTCGACGATGCCTTTCGCGAGCGCCTCGTCGGGCAGAACGGTCTTGCCCGTGTAGACGAGCTCCTGGACGTGCTGGTTCGGAGTGGAGAAGCGGACGATCTCCAGCGCCAGCGCCGGAAACGGCACGCCGACGAGAAGCTCCGGGACGCCGATGCGTCCGTTGCCGGCAGCCATGATCCGGTAATCCGCCGCGGCGTTCAGGATGAAGCCGCCGGCGATGGCGTGCCCGTTCACGGCGCTGACCACGGGCGTCGACTTCGTGAAGAGCGCCTCGAGCATGGAGACCAGGGCGGGGACGAACTCCTCGACGTACGCCCGTCCCTCTCGGGTGAGCCGGAAGAGGTCGACGCCGGCGGAGAAGATGCTGCCCGTCCCGGTGAGGACGAGGGCGCCGGCGGTCTCGCTCTGGAAGTGGCGCCGCAACTCCTCGAGCAGCTCCAGGTCGAGCGCGCTCGCCTTTCCGTGCGCCAGCCGGAGGATGGAGATGCCGTCCTTTTCGGTACGCTCGATCATCTCGTCGAAGCCACTCGTGGCGGGTGGGGGGTGGTGCGAATCATCCTACCGGCGTGGTGTTGCAAAGCTGACACCGCCTCGGTCCATCGCTCGATTATGCTGCACGGCTTCAGGGGAGGACTGATGACGCCATTGCTCGGGCGGTACCAGGGACCGATCTACGCCATCCTTCGGATCATGACCGGCATCATGTTCGCGATGCACGGCACGCAGAAGCTGCTCGGCTGGCCGCCGAGCGGACGGCCAGGGCCGGGGCCGGCCTTTCCGGCGCTCCCGTGGTTTGCGGGCGTGATCGAGATCGTCTGCGGCACGCTGATAGCGATCGGCCTCGTGACCAGCCTGGCGGCATTTCTCGCCAGCGGCCAGATGGCCGCGGCGTACTTCATCGGTCATTTCCCGAATGGGTTCTGGCCGATCCTCAACCGCGGCGAGCTGGCCGCGGTGTACTGCTTTCTGTTCCTCTTCTTCGCCGCGTACGGTTCAGGACCGTTCAGCGTC
>DATKCA010000079.1:0-8164 GCA_035544675.1 Thermoanaerobaculia bacterium
ATCGGAAAGAACACCGCATTCGTGGCCGCCGGCGCCGTCGTGGCACTGGTGGGAGTGCTGCCCATTCTCGCCGGCATCGTGATCGCGCTGGGCCATCAGATCGGCTACGCCACATCGGCGCTGCTGGTCGGCATCGTCATCACGGCCATCGGAGCATTTCTGGTCATGAAGGCGCTCGGCGCCATGAAGCGAACGCCGCTCGCGCCGCTGGAGACCAAGGCCCAGGTCAAGGAGACGACACAATGGATCAAAGAACAGATGCGGTGAGCGGCAGCGACGACACGCACGCAATCCGCCGCGACATCGAGCGGACGCAGCGCGAGATGAGCCGGACGATCGAGGAGATCCAGAGCCGGCTCTCTCCGCAGAACATGATGCAGCGAACGAAAGACTCAGTCAGGGAGGCTGGAGTGAGAACATCACGCAATTTCATCGACAAGATCAAAGCGAATCCGATCCCCGCCGCCATGGTGGGTATCGGTCTGTTTCTGCTGGCCCGCAACAACGATGACGAATCGAGCATCGACCTCCGCCCCGATTCAGGCCTGGGCCGGGGCCGTGACGCCTCGACGTTCAGCAGCGCGGCCGAGTACCGCGACCTCGAGCCTTCCGCCGCCGGCGCGGGACGCCTCGACGAGGCGCGCGAGCGCGTGAGCGAGGCCGCCCACGAGGCTCGCGAACGCGTGAGCCATGCCATGGACACTGCGCGCGAGCGCGTCGAGTCGTGGGGCACAAGCACGCGCGACGGAGCCCGCCGGGCCGGAGTGCAGAGCGCCGACTTCATGCGCCAGAACCCCCTCGCCGCCGGCCTCGTCGCCGTGGCCCTCGGCGCCATCGTCGGCTCCCTCATCCCGGAGACCGACCGTGAGCACGAGCTCATGGGCGCCACCCGCGACCGTCTCGCCGACCGCGCCAGGGATCTCACCCGCGAAGGCGTCGACCACGCCAAAGACATCGCCGGCGACGTCGCCACGGCAGCAACCGGCGCCGCCAAGGAGGCGGTGCGCAAGGCGACGAAGAACGACGTCCCGACGAACATCGGCATCGGGTAAGTGAGCGCCGCCATTCCTGGCGGCGTGTTTCCCGGAGCGCCGGTGAGGACACCGGCGCTCCACTCATTCCGGAGTGCCTCTTACTGACTCATTCGCCACGAATGCGCCGGAAAAACGCTTCGCTCGACACGGCCCGCCCCAGAAATCGCTCCACGAGGCTTCGGGCCGGCTCTTCACTGCCGCGGGCCAGGATCATCTCCCGCATCCGCCGCCCGATGCTGCGGTTCATCAGATCAGCCCCGAACGTGGAGACCAGGTCGAGGGCGATGACCTTGGCCCACATATAGCCGTAGTAGCCGGACGCGTAGCCGCTGGCGATGTGCTCGAACGTTCCGGGAAACGCGGTCTCTTCGACATAGCCCATGGGAGTGGCGCCTTCCATGTCCTTCCAGACGTCGAGCGCGCGGCCGGGCTCTTCGGCAGAGAGGGCCATGTCGAAGGAGGCGTAGAGAAGCTGCCGGCCGTAGTCGATGCCCGCGCCGAACTTCGCGGCGGCAGTGAGGCGCTCCACGAGCGAGGGGTCGATGGGGGGAGCGCCAGAGCAGTGTGCGGCGAGAAGCGACAGGCTCTCGAAGCGGCTGGCCCACTCCTCGTACATCTGGGATGGGGCCTCGACGAAGTCGCGCTCGACGCTCGTACCGGAGTGCTGGTTGTACTCGGTGTCGGAGAGCACGCCGTGCAGGACGTGACCGAACTCGTGCAGGAGGGTCTCCAGCTCGTCGTGGGTGAGTCCCTGGCGATCGAAGTTGGTGACCAGGACGCTGATCGGCTTTCTGCCGTCGCGGCGGCTGACGCCGCGCACCGGCCAGGCCGCGGCGTGTTTGTACTTGCCGTCGCGCGGATAGAGATCGAGATAGATGCCGCCGATGAACTCACCGGTGGTTGCATCGCTGACGTCGAAGTAGACGACGTCCTCATGCCACACGGGCACCGCTGCGCGCTCGAAGCGGACCTCGTAGAGGCGCTCGCTGATGTCGAGCATCCACGCCAGCGCGCCGGGCGTCGGAAAGTATCTGCGAAGCTCTTCCTGGTCGATGGCGTAGCGCTGCTCGCGCAACCGCTCGCGATAGAACGACATGTCCCATCGATGGATGCTCGCCTTCTCCACGGGGATGCCGAGGTTGGCCGCCTTGACCTCGCTGAGCTGGGCCAGGTCCAGCACCTCCGCCTCGGTCACCACGTCGCGGACTTCGTCGAGGAAGCGCAGGACGGTCTCCGGGTTCTCGACCATGCAGCGCTTCGTCACGTAGTGCGCGTAGCTCGGAACCTCGTAGAGCGCGGCGATCTCGCGGCGCAGCCGGACGATCTCGTCGAGGATGCGGAGATTCCGCGGCGTGCCGCGGTTGGTGTACGCGACGTAGTAGCGCTTCCTCGCATCCTCGTTGCGCGCGCTGCTCATGAAGGGGACGTAGTCCGGGTAGTCGAAGCCGGCCAGATGGTTCCCGCGCTCGTCGCGCGGCATCCGCTCCAGCCACGACTCGGACAGCCCGTCGCACTCGGCCGGCGTGAACGCCAGCCGTGTCTCGTTCTCCCGGATGTTGCGCGCGAACTCCTGCGCCAGTTCCGTGAGCCGTTCCGAGATCTCCTTGAACCGTCTGCGCTGCCGGGGCGGAAGCGTGACGCCGCTGTCCTCGAACGACTCGATGAGGTCCTTCCGGAGTTGCCGCTGCGCCGGCCGTGACGGCTCGACCAGACGGACGCGCTCGTACAGCGCCTCGCTCTGGAACAGCTCGGTGATGAAGTTCGCCTCCTGCACGAGCGCGACGTCGGCCGCGTCACGCACCTCTTTGTCGGGATGGACGCTGTTCAGGAGCGAGATCGTTCCGAACGCGTCTTCCAGCTTGACCGCCGCGCCATCCCACTCGTCCAGCACGTTCTCCGGGCTGACGTCTTCGATCGGGATGGCCTCGATCTCCCGGAGGCGCACCCTCGCCGCCGCCAGCGCGGCATCCGACGCCGCGGTGACCTGGGCGGCCGTCATGATCGGGATCGTCGGGCGTTGTGAGACGACGAGACTCATCGAGCGCGAGATTCTAACGAAACCGAGCCCGTGCAGAACGCGTACACAATGTAACCATGAGACATTTCTGCGCCATTCTCGCCCTCGCCCTTCTTGCATCCACCGCCGCAGCAGCGACAACGGAGGAGATGTTTGCCGCCGGGAAGAAGGCGTTCACGAGTGGAGAGCTCGACAAGGCCGTGGATCTGTTCGAGAAGGCGGTCAAAGCCCAGCCGGCGAACGCGGACTATCACTACTGGCTGGGCAACGCGTACGGCCGGATGGCACAGAGCGCCAACCTTTTCAAGCAGGCCTCGCTGGCGAAGAAGACCCAGGCCTCGTTCGAGCGCGCGGTGGCCCTCGATCCGATTCATCTCGAGGCCCGCTACTCCCTCCTCGAGTACTACATGATCGCTCCCGGCATCATGGGCGGCAGCGAGGAGAAAGCCCTCCAGCAGGCCTCCGAGATCAAGAAGCGCGACACGATCTTCGGGCACCGCTCTTTCGCCCGCATCTACACGATCCAGAAGAAACCCGACCTGGCGCGGAAGGAATACCTCGACGCCATCCGCGACAATCCTGCGTCGGCGGAGGCCCGTCACTACTACGGCATGTTCCTCACCAACCAGAAGGACTACAAGGCCGCACTCGACGAATTCGAATCGGCCGCGCGAATGGAGTTCATGCCGGCGTATTTCCGCATCGGGGTCGTCGCCGTGCTTTCGGAGAGCGCCCTTCCCCGCGGCGAGGAAGCGCTGAAGAAGTACCTGGCCCACACCCCTGGAGAAAACGAGCCGTCTCTCGCGCGCGCCTGGTACTGGCTCGGCCAGGCTCACGAGAAGCAGGGACGCAGGACCGACGCGCGCAACAGTTACGCGAGGTCGCTCCAGCTCGCCCCTGGCGCGAAGGACGTCACCGCAGCACTGAAGCGCGTTTCGTAGCGGACGTCAGAATCGGATACGGATCGACGGGCACACCCATCCACCACTCCTTCGTGCTCGGAAGGACCGAGATCGAGAAGTGCAGATGCGGCGCCCCCGGCGGCGCGTTGCCGGTCGTTCCGACGTAGCCGATGACGTCGCCCTTCTTCACGCTGAGGCCCTCGCGCATCGAATCCGCGTAGCGGTCCAGGTGCGCGTAGTAATAGACCTTCTCTTCCGCCACGTCGTACTGATAGATCGTCAGCCCGCCCGCCTTGCTCGTGAACAGCTTGCGCACCTTGCCGTCCACAGCCGCCACCACGGGCGTTCCACGCGGCGCCAGGATGTCCATGGCCTCGTGGACCCGTGAGCCGCGCCGCTCGTGGAACGTCGAGCGAAGTGACTCCGGCTTGATCCCGGCCACGGGAATGACCACATCGGCGTCCCGGTCGACGGCCGCAAGCGCTCGCGCCACGCCGGCCGGAGGGAGCGACGCCGGGACCACGCCGGACCGGGTGGACCCCGGCACACCGGCCACCGGCACCGCCACCGCTCCACGCGGCTCCGCGGCGATGGCGAGCTGCGAGGTCTCCTGCAGGTAGAGCAGGACGCCCGTCGCGCCGAGGACGCAACCCACCAGAAATGAAACCGCAATCCGCATGAAATCGGATAATGAATGGAGAGTGCCAGAACTTCCCGATGTGACCGTCTACGTCGAGGCTCTCCGGGCCCGGCTCCTCGGCCTCTCCCTGCTCAAGTTCCGCGTTGTCAGTCCTTTCGTCCTCCGCACGGTTGAGCCCGCTCCAGCCGCGCTCATCGGAAAAGAAATCCGCGACATCCGCCGGATCGGCAAGCGCATCGCCTTCGAGCTCGAAGATGAGCTGTTCCTCGTCATCCATCTGATGATCGCCGGCCGCCTCAAATGGCTCGCGCCGGGGGCGAAGGTGCCCGGCAGGCTCGGTCTGGCCGCCCTCGATTTCGAGAACGGGACGCTGGTTCTGACCGAGGCGGGGTCGAAGAGGCGCGCGTCGATTCATCTGCTGCGAGGCGAAGCCGCGCTGAGAGATCTCGATCCCGGCGGCATCGAGATCTTCGACGCGACGCTCGATCAGTTTCGCGACGCACTCCGCCGCGAACGGCACACCCTCAAGCGAACACTCACCGATCCGCACGTCTTCAGCGGAATCGGCAACGCGTATTCGGACGAGATCCTCCACCGCGCCCGACTCTCCCCCGTGCAGATGACCACGAATCTCTCCGACGAGGAGGTCCAGCGCCTCTGGATCGCCACGCGCCACACGCTCGAGGACTGGACCGAACACCTCCGCAAGGAGGCCGGCCGGCGGTTCCCCGAAAAGGTCACCGCCTTCCGCGAAGGGATGGCCGTCCACGGCCGCTACAACCAGCCCTGCCCCGACTGCAGGACGCCGGTGCAGCGGATCGTGTACGCCGAGAACGAGACCAACTACTGCGCGCGATGCCAGACCGGCGGGAAACTGCTGGCCGACCGGGCGCTGTCGCGCCTGCTGCACAGCGACTGGCCGAAGTCGATCGATGATTTGTGAAGGGCTCGGGGCTTGGGGCTTCGGGCTCCGGAGGGCGTGGGTGGGCGGTGGCCTCCCGAGGCCCGCGGCCCGCTCTAACGTTTCCAATGCCCGAGCGTCTATCAACACAGCCGCATGCACGGAGCGACGCTGCCGCTCGCGACACTCGTAATGACTGACGTCAGAGACGACCACAAAGTGGCCGCCGCCTGCGCTGCCGGCGATTCGTCGATCTTTGAACAGATTTATCGCGAATTCGGTGACCGCATGAAGAGCATCGCCTACAACCATCTCGGCGACGTCTCGGACGCCGAGGATGCGGTGCAGGAGACGTTTCTGAAGATCCACAGGGCGGCGGCGACGTACAGCGGAGAAGCCGCCTTCTCGACCTGGGCGTTCCGGATCCTCATCAACACCTGCTACGACTTCCTGCGCAGGCGAAAGCGCCGGATCGATGAGGCGCCGCTCGACGAGTCGCCGGCCGTGCTGGAGAAGAGCGTGCCCGGTGCGGACGTCGCGAAACGGATCATGCTCCGGAAGATGCTGGCCTCGCTGAGCGAGCAGCGCCGGACGGTTTTCACGCTCTTCGAGATCGACGGACTCAGTCACGCCGAGATCGCGGGGATTCTTGGGATCAGCGAAGGCAACTCGAAGTGGATCCTCTTCGCCACGAAAAAGGAACTGCAGCAGCAGTGGAAAAACTCATGAACATTCGATGCGAACAGATGGACGACCTCCTCCTCGACGGAGAGGGAGTGTCGATGGAGCTGGCGGCGCGGCACGCGAACGGCTGTGAGGCCTGCCTCCGGAGCCTTTCGGCCTGGAACGAGATCTCGGCCACGGCCCGCGAGCTCCAGACATCGTGGAAGAGCGACACTCTCTGGCCGCGGATCGACCGCGCGCTGCGTGAAGAGAAGCGGCGCGCGTCGCGGTCGTGGCTCTGGCAGGCCGCCGCGGCCGCGGTCCTGACGATCGGCATCGCCGGCAGCGCCTGGTACGCGGTCCGCTCCGCGTCGCACGACGCGCGATTCGACGAGCAGATCCTGCGCGTCTCCGCCCTCGACGCCGTGCACCAGGCGGAGGAGGCGCACGTCGCGGCCATCGAACGGCTGGAGAGGATCGCGGCGCCCCGGCTGGACGAGTCGTCGGCGCCGCTCATGATCAGCTACAGGGAGAAACTGATGCTGCTCGACGACGCCATCGCCGAGTGCGAGGCGCAGATCGGCCGCAACCGCCAGAACGCGCACCTGCGCAAGGAGCTGCTGGCGGTGTACCGGGTGAAGCAGAAGACACTCGAAGAGGTAGTCCGGGAGGGCACTCATGTCTCGAATCAATAGGTGGCGGGCGGCGGCACTGCTGGCGGTGCTGGCGGCGGCCTCGGTCGCCAACGGCCAGGATCGTTTCGAACTGCGCTTCGCGCGCGACATCCCTTACCCGGGCGGAAGAGTCACGGTCGACCACAGCTTCGGCAAGCTCGTGCTGAAAGCCCACTCCGCGTCAAGAGTCGATGTGCGCGCCGTCATCCGCGCATCCGATCCCGATTTCGGACGCAGGATCCGCGTGACGGCCGAGAAGAGCGGAGACGGCGTTCGCGTCCGCTCGGAGTATCCGCAGAGGCCATCGCGGACGAGCGGAGACTTCTCGTTCTCGGTCGATTTCGAGATCCTCATTCCGGCCGGAGCGCCTCTCACCGTGCGAAACCGCTTCGGGAACGTGGATGTGTCGGGCCTGCGTGCGCCCGGTGAGATCGTCAACGCCCATGGCTCGATCCGCCTGCGGGACACCAGAGCGGCGCAGGTCGTGGAGAACTCATTCGGCTCGATCGAGGTCTCCGAGAGCGAAGGCGACACCTCGGTGAAGAACGCGAACGGGTCGGTGACGGTCAGGGAGATCGGCGGCAACCTCAGCGTGACGAACCGTTTCGGCTCGGTGACGGCGAGGGAGATCGAGGGAAACGCCTCGGTCCGCAATGCGAACGGCAGCGTCGAGCTGCGCGAGGTGAACGGCTCGGCAACCGTCGTGAACGCGTTCGCGTCTGTCGTCGTCGTCGGCGTGGCCGGCTCGGCTGACATCACGAATGCCAATGGACGGGTGGACGTCAGGGACGTAAACGGGAACGCGTCGGTGAAGACTTCCTTCAGCACACTCAGCGCGAAGGACATCAACGGGAATCTCACGGTCGGCGCGCAGAACACGCGCGTCGACGTGGTGGACGTCGGCGGCGCGGCCACGATCAACACGACCTTCGGCGCGGTCGACGTCAAGGACGTCGGCGGCGCGGTCGCGGTCGTGAATGCCAACGGCAGCGTGAAGCTGAACGACGTCGGCAGCGACGCCCGCGTCCGCACCAGCTTCGCCTCGGCTTTCCTCAACGATGTGAGAGGGGCGATCGACGTGCAGAACCAGAACGGCGCCATCGCCGTCAGCGGCGTCACCGGCGGCCCCTGCCGCCCGATCTCGCTGCGCACCAGCTTCTCGTCGATCAAGCTCGGACTGCCGTCGACGGCAAGCTACGCCGTGACCGCCCGGACCTCGTTCGGCAGGATCAACAGCGCGTTCCCGATCACCACGAGCACCATCGGCGGCGAGACTCTCATCGGCACCATCGGCGGCGGCAACTGCAAGCTCGAGCTGACCAACGCGAACGGC
>DATKCA010000080.1:0-3087 GCA_035544675.1 Thermoanaerobaculia bacterium
GGGTTTGCCGTTCCCGCGATCGCGATCACCGCGTACGCGCGGCCGGAGGACGAGGCGCGCGTGCGTGAAGCAGGTTTCTCGCGGCGCGTGACCAAGCCGTTCGACCCGGCCGAGCTGCTCGGCGCAGTCAGCGAAGTGTGAATGCGATGAATGGGGCGCCGGTGGCCTCACCGGCGCATACTAGAATCAACTCATCCGGCATGACGACCACCCTCGAACCGGGTACTCCGGTCTCACACTATCGCGTGGTGCAGCCGTTGGGAGCGGGCGGGATGGGCGAGGTCTACAAGGCCCACGACAGCCGGCTGGAGCGGATGGTGGCGCTGAAGATCCTGCCGCCGGCCGTCATGCGGAACGAGGAGCGCGTCCGGCGCTTCATCCAGGAAGCAAAGTCCGCCTCATCGCTCAATCATCCCCACATCGTCACCATTCACGAGATCGGCGAAGCCGATCTCCCGCCGCGCATCCATTACATGGCCATGGAGTTCATCGACGGCCACACGCTCCGCCGCAAGATCCACCAGGAGCGCACCGAGCTTCGTGCGCTCCTCGGGTTCCTCGCTCAGGCCGCGGACGGGGTGGCCAAGGCGCACGCAGCGGGCATCGTTCATCGCGACCTCAAGCCCGACAACATCATGGTCACGCACGACGGCTTTGCGAAGGTGCTCGACTTCGGCCTGGCCAAGCTCACGGTGAAAAAAGCACCGGGTGAAGAGAGCGGCCATTCCACCGTCGTCCGGGACGAAACGCGCGAGGGACAGGTGGTCGGCACCGTTGCCTACATGGCGCCCGAGCAGGTCCTCGGCAAAGTCGTCGATCACCGCGCCGACATCTTCGCGATGGGGGCGATTCTCTACGAGGCAGCCACGCGCCGGCGGCCGTTCGAAGCCGATTCCGATGTCGATCTGATGCACAAGATCGTGCACGACAAGCCGGTGCCGGTCGACGAGATCAATCCGGCCGTTCCCGCCGAGCTGCGCCGCATGATCCGGCGCTGTATGGCCAAGGATGCGGACAAGCGGTACCAGTCGATGAAGGATCTTGCCATCGAGCTGGCCGAGATCGTCGACGAGTTCGAGGAGCTCTCCGCCTCCGCGTCGTCGGCGTCCGGTCCCGCGGCGCAGCTCGTCGCGCAGAGATCGGCGCGGTGGCTCTGGCCGGCGATCGTGTTCGCCGCGGCGGTGGGGGTCGCCGGCATTGCCTTCGGCATTTATCAATGGAGACGGACGCAGACCGCGGCAGGCCAGGCGGTGTCGTCGTTTGCGTCGATGAAGATCCAGCGCCTCACTTCCAGCGCCAACATCGCTACGGCGGCAATCTCGCCGGACGGCAGGTATGTCGCCCATGTGGTACCAGGCGCCGGCGGCTTTCATCTGCGCATTCGCCAGGTCAACACCGGGACGGACGTGGATGTGGTTTCGCCTGTGCAGATCGTCGCCGGCGTGGCATTCACGCCGGACGGCGATTACGTCGTTTACTCCGCGCGTGACAGCGCGGCGTCGGCCTACTCGTCGCTGCACCAGGTGCCGACGCTCGGCGGCACGCCGCGCAAACTGCTGTACGACGTCGATACGCGGGTTGCGTACTCGCCTGACGGCAAGCGCATCGTATTCGGTCGCGGACGGCCCGACGTCGGCGAGAACCACTACCTCATCGCGAACGCCGACGGCTCACAGGAGCGGCTGGTGTACAAGCAGCGCCGCTTTCGACTTCCTTCCCCGCCGTCGTGGTCGCCGGACGGGAGTCGGATCGCCACAGCGGATGCCAGTATCGAGGGCGGATACCACATGCGCGTTGTGGAGATCGATGTGTCGACGGGATCGCGGCGGGAGATCGGCACGACGCGATGGGACAGCATCGACGAGGTCGTGTGGCTGCCGGCAGGAGCGCTGCTGCTCTCTGCGCGAGACACGATCGGGGCGCAGCATCAGATCTGGCTGCAGCCTCATCCCGGCGGAGCGCCGTCACGTGTCACGAATGACCTCCACGGGTATTTCAAGCTGAGCGCGACGCGCGATGGCAACGTCGCCGCCGCCGCCCAGGAAAGCGGACGGATCGCGCTCGAGCTCGATGGCCAGCCTTTCTTACGGAGCGGGAATCAGGACATTCAGTTCGAATCCGTCGACGCCTCGAAAACCGGTTCGGTGGTCTATGAGTTCACGACCGGCGGCAGGCGCGGCATCGGAATGGCTGATGGACGCGGCGCAGTCCATCGCGTCATCATCGATGACGCGACCGCGTTCGCGCCGGCGATCTCCGATGATGGCCGCATCATCGTCTTTGATTCCGAGCGAAACGGAGATGTCCCGCACATCTTTGTCGTGAATGCCGATGGTTCGGGCCTGCGCCAGCTGACCAACGGTCAGGGAGAAACGAATCCGCACATCTCGCCCGATGGACAGACTGTTCTGTTCGTGACTGCCGACGATGCGCTGTGGCAGGTACCGATGGGCGGCGGCCAGCCGGCCAGGATCGCCACGAGTCTCTTCAGCCGGAACGTCGCGTTCTCTCCTGACTCGAAGCTGCTGGCCGTTCAACAGTGGCACATCGAAGGTACAAACGTTCGACCGGTTCTTCGCGTCGTGCCGCTGGCGGGAGGACCGCCGCTGCTCGACAAGCTCCTGCCGCGATCCCGCGGCCTCCGCTGGTCGCCATCGGGAGACGGCGTGACGTTCGTAGGAGGGCCGCCCGGCGTGCACGAAATCTATCTGCAACCGTTGACTGGCGGTGAGCCGGCGCAGCTCACAGAGTTCCGGTCGGGAGTGATCGCCCACTACGACTGGACACCCGACGGCAAGCTGGTGGTCGCCCGCGGCGAGCTCACGCGCGACCTGGTGCTGATCCGCGACTTTCTGAAGCAGTCCCCCTGACGGATGGAACGCACAGTCTCGCGCGCGGAACAATCAGAGCGGCGCTGCTCCCGGAAGGACGCCCAGCGGTCGGGCGCGGAGCCGTTCGGCCGCGGCGGTCTGGCCGGCCTCGACCAGCAGCGTGATCTCGTACGCGCGGGCCAGGTCATCGACCCAACGACGCGCCTGACGCTCTTCGAGCGAGGCGAGCGAGGACTCCAGCGCCTCGGCCCTGGCC
>DATKCA010000081.1:0-3425 GCA_035544675.1 Thermoanaerobaculia bacterium
AGAAGCAGACGCAGACCTCCCCTTCCCTCATCAGGTTGAGCAGCCTGAGCCGGGTGCCGTCCGAGAAGACCTCGAAGAGGCGGGTGATCTCCATGCGGGCATTATATTCGCTTTACCGCATATGTGCTCGGGGAGTCGGGCCCGGATCGGGCACGGGCTCGGAAGGCCTTGCTATACTCCGGCGCCTTCTTTGTGCGGGGTTAGCTCAGCGGTAGAGCATCTCGCTTACACCGAGGGGGTCGGGGGTTCGAATCCCTCACCCCGCACCAGTTCGAATGCTTCCATTCTTCAAACGCAAAGCACGGATCCTCGTCCTCGACGACGACGTGGCGATTCAGAAGCTCGTGGCCATGCTGCTCAGGCGGCAGGGCCACCGCGTCGACGTCGTGGGCCGCGGAGCGGGCGCGATCGAGGCTCTCCAGAAACGGACCTACGACGCGATCCTGCTCGACCTGATGATGCCGCACGAGGGTGGGATGACCGTGCTGCGCCATCTCCGCGATAAGAGTCCCGGCTCACTGCAGAAGGTCATCCTGCTCACCGCCACACCGACGCCGGTGCTCAAGAACATCGCCGGAGAGGTCTTCGCCGTGATCCGAAAGCCGTTCGAGGCGGACGACCTGCTGGCGACCGTGGCAAGAGTGATCCAGTAGCGCGGCGGCGAGTGGAGCGCCGCGCGCGCTGGCGCGGCGAGGGGTGCTTCCAGCTCACGCAGCGGGCAACGTCGCTTCGTCAGGCCTGACCGCGGAAGCGACGCAGCTTCCCACGATCTCGCTGAGACGCGTGAGATCGCACGGTTTGCGAAGGACGATCTGCACGAGATCGACGTCGAGCGAGCGCGCCTCATACGCGCGGTCGAGGACGACGATCACGGGACGGCGGCTGAGCGGCACCGCGCTGAGATATTCGACGATCGGCTCGACCGCGACCTGAGGCAGTGACATGTCCAGAAGGACGAGAGAGTAGCGGCCGCCGCGGAGCTTCTCCAGCGCGCTTCTGCCGTTCGCCACCGCATCGGAAGCGATGCCGGCGCCGTGCAGCCGCTTGAGGATCTGCTGGCTGACGACCGGGTCGGCGTCGGCGATCAGCACCTGCGAATCCGGCTCGGTTTCCATCCGGCTCGATTCCGTACAAATAGGCTGCCATGTCGCCGGTGAGGCCACTCATGGCGAACACAGCCGGGTCAGCCTGACGCGATCTCGACGCTCTCGTCGCTGAACGTCCGCCGGTAGATGCCGATGATCGTCATCAGCAGCGAGAAGATCAGCGGCCCGATGACGAGCCCCACGAAGCCGAACGCCTGCAACCCTCCGAGGATCGCGAACAGAAGCGGAATGGCCGGAAGCTGTGCTTTGCCTTTCATGGCCCACGGACGGACGATGTTGTCCACCACCGAGACCACCAGCACGCCCCAGGCAACCATGAAGATGGACTGCCAGAGCGGCCGCGAGCCCATCGACGCGGAGATGAACAGATAGATCGCTGCCGGAACCCACACCACCCCCGCCCCCACCATCGGGATCAGCGAGAAGATCGCGGCCACTGCACCCCAGAAGATCGAGCCCGGCACTCCGACGATGGCCAGACCGACCCCCGTGGCGAGGCCCTGGGCGAGGGCCGTCAGGATCTGTCCGCGGAACGTTGCGTCGACGACGTCTTTGAACTTGTTCGCGAACTCGTCGTCATACCGCTGGGGCAGCGGCGACAGGAGCGCCAGCTCGCGCACGATCACCTCCCCCTGCACATAAAAGAAAAAGGCGGCCAGCAGGACGAGGAAGAATCCGAGGACCGCGCCGGCCAGACCCCCGACCACAGCGCCTCCGTTTCGCGCCACCCATCCGGGGACCCGCTGGATGGCGGGCAGCAGAAGCTTCTCCGGGCTGAGCGAGCGTGGATCGAAGTTCGGAGCGATGCGCTGGATCGGACTCAGGTACTTCGTCACGTCGATGCTGCGAAGCGTCTTGACCGTTTCGGGGGACTGCAGGTTCTCGATCACCGTGTTCGCCTGCTGCACGAGCAGCATCGACAGGATCACGGCGGGGATGACCAGAACGAGCGTGATGCCGGTGAGCATGAGCACCGCGGCCACATGTGACTTTCCCTTCGTGTGCGTGCGCACCCGGCGAAACGTCGGGTAGGTCAGCGTGACCAGGATGATCGCCAGGAGGATGGCGGTCATGAACGGCCAGATGATCAGGGCCGCGCCCCACAGAACGGCCAGGGCCAGGAGGCCGAAGAAGATCACGCCGGCCAGGCGCCATTCGCGCTGCAGATTGGCGGTGGGCGAAGGCTGAGGCGGATTCGGCGGTGTTGCCGGCGGGCCGGCGTCGGGCGGGGCGATCGTCATGTTCAGCACGTTGTATCATCCGCGCGCCTTGAACGTCATCCCGACTCCCCTTCCCGGCCTGCTGATCCTCGAGCCCCGCGTTTTCGCCGACGAGCGCGGCTTCTTCCTCGAGACGTACAACGCCGCGAGGTTCCGCGAGGCCGGGATCGCCGGCGCGTTCGTGCAGGACAACCACTCCCGCTCCCGCCGCGGTGTACTCCGCGGCCTGCACTACCAGGAGCCCAATGCGCAGGGAAAGCTCGTCCGCTGCTCTTCCGGCACGATCTTCGACGTGGCGGTCGACATCCGGGCCGGCTCCCCCTCGTTCGGCAAGTGGTTCGGAATCGAGCTGAGCGGAGAGAATCCGCGCATGCTGTGGGTGCCGCCCGGCTATGCGCACGGGTTCTGCGCGCTGACGGACGAGGCCGACCTGATCTACAAGTGCTCCGAGTTGTACGACGCGAAGAGCGATCGGGCCATCGCCTGGAACGATCCGGCCATCGGGATCCGGTGGCCGGTGGCCGATCCGGTGGTGTCGCCGAAGGATGCATCTGCGCCGCGGCTCGCGGAAGTCACGGTGTTGCCGGCGTACGAGGTCACGGCTGGTGACCCGGAAACCGGTAACCGGAAACCGGAAACCGGAAACCGGGAACCGGCTTGACTCGCCTCTACGTGGTGACTACGATGCGCCACCTTCGAGGGGGAATGCTCCCCCACCGAGCCCGGTTAGTCAGAATTCCTACGATCGCGGGGTCGTAGTTCAGTTGGTTAGAACGCCGGCCTGTCACGCCGGAGGTCGCGGGTTCGAGTCCCGTCGGCCCCGCCAAATTCAGTGATTCACCAGCCGCCACCTGGCGGCTTTTTTGTTGCCTGCAAAGGCCATGGCAGACGGCCGGCCGGCGTCTCCTGCCAATCCTTACCAGTGTTACCATGAGGTAAGGAGACAAGAGATGCCGACCTCCACGATCACGAGCAAGGGACAAACCACCGTGCCGAAGGAAGTGCGGGACGCGCTCGACGTCGGCCCCGGCGACAAGATCACGTGGCAAGTCAACGGCGGCCGCGTCTCCGTCAGCACCGAACGCCCTGCCTTCTGGCG
>DATKCA010000082.1:0-11720 GCA_035544675.1 Thermoanaerobaculia bacterium
CAACACCCTGGAGGCGGAGTGGCTCAGCACGGATGAAGCGATCGTGCAGGAGTACCAGGCGGACCCTCTCGTTCAGCGGACGACCACCCCTCGCTGGTTCATCGAAGTGGAAGCCGCACAGAAGATGCTCGTTCGGCACGCTCCCGAAGTCACGACTCCTCTTCTCATGCTGCTCGGCGAAGACGACAAAGTCGCCGACCACACATTGGCCCGGACCGTCTTCGATCTTCTCGGCAGCGCCGACAAGGAGTTGCAGATCTACGCCGGGCTCCGGCACGAAGTCTTCAACGAACGCGCCCGGCACCGCGTGTTCAGCGACGTGGTCGGATGGCTCAAACAACGCAGCACGGCCGCTCAGAGATCGATGTAAGTCGCGAACGTGGGCTGCCCCCAGCTCTGAACGATCCCGATGCGCCTCTTCAGATCTCCTGACGCCGTGCTGGACATGCGGTTCACGACCTCAGTCCGAAAATCGAAGAGCGCGGGCCAGTTGCGTTCGTGTCGTGACGGCGACAGCGACACGACGAACATGTCGCGCGCGCTGAGACGGTCGAGCTGCTGGGACCGCTCAAAGAGGTAGCCAGGCAGCCGCTCGAAGTTTCGAACCAGCTTCCCCACCGCGAACTGGAAACCCGCACGCCACCACTCTTCGACGGACGGCGGCGGAAGAGGAGAGCTCGATGAGACGATCAGCACCTGCTTCGAACCGACCGTGCGCGCGGCGTCGATCGGGACATTGTTCGAGTAACCGCCGTCGACAAACTCCTCGGTCATTGGAATCGCCGGCGGGATCTGCAAAGCGTGCGCGGGAAAGATCGGGAACGGCGAGCCGGACGCAAAGGCCACGCGCTGAATCGTCTCATCATCAGGCCTGGCGTAACACGGGCGCTCAGCGCCGGCGGTCGATGCAAAGACATACCATCGCGCGCCGCTGGCCGGCCGGTCCGGGATACGGGGGCACTCCTGCCCGTCCGCGAGGAACATGAAGTAACGGGTGCCATCCTGCTTGAGGAGGTTGGCGGGCGTGACGAATGTGGCCGTGGGATGGAACCGCCCACAATCCGGCTTGCCACCACACCGCGTGCTGTTGTACTCCGCAATCGTGTCCGTGTGGTACTTGCGAGCCGGCTTGTTCCCGTAGAGTCCCGGCGCCTGGACGACGTTCCACCACACCACCGCGAACACCGCCAGCGCCAGCATCCGTCCGTAGCGACGCTGCATCACGATTCCATTGGGGTGATACCCGCACAGAAAGGTGATCGCCCGGTGGCAGAAGCGTCCAGCAACGGTCTGCGTTCGCGACAGGGCGACGATCACCAGTCCGATCACGGTGCTGACGGCCGCAAGAGCAATCCAGAAACGAGCAGTCAACTCCAGAGGCGTGACCCAGTCGGCGGCAAACGTCGTCACGGCCAGCATCATCAGCAGCGTCGCCATCACGTATGCCAGCAGGACGACCATGGCCACGGCGATGTCCTCCGCCTTCGGGGGGAGCGCGTAATCGGGCGAGCGATAGACCCAGACCGCACCACCCACGAGCAGCAGCAGCGATCCGAGCGAGAGGAAGAACGCTCCGGTGCTGATCTCGAGCGACGGCGCCGTCAACAGCTCGCCGAGGGGAAGCCGGCTCGTCCCCGCGGGCCAGCACAACGCAGCAAGCAGATAAATCGCCGCAAACGTCAGAAGCCACTGAAAGTCGAAGCGAGGACGGAATCGTACGTATGCAATCTGGCTGGCGGCGACGAGGAGCAGTGCAAATCCGGCCACGATGTGCATATCGCGGAGGACGAGACCCTGCCGGCACAAAACGATGACCGCAACGATGGACAGGACGATCTCGATCGCTCTGCGCACCGGTTGATCGATCGTGCCGCGGTGCGCCCACACCGCTGCCAGAGTCCCGCCCACCACCGCCACGACCATGACTGAAAACGAGACGCCGAACATGACCTGGTCGCGCGTGCCCGGTCCGAGTGTCGGAACCAGAAAGAGAGCGATGCCGCTCGTGATGAGCAGGACGTTCCAGCGCCTGAGCCTGGCCTCCAGCAGTTCGAGCCGCTCCGGCTGTGTGTCGGACGGCCCGGCGCCCTTGACCAGACCCTGATCGAACACCATCACGAGGATGGCCATGAGCGCGTAGAAGATTCCTTCGATCTCCGGCACATGCTCGACATTCGGAAGACTGACAACGCGCAGCACGATCGGCAGCAGGACGAACAGGGGGACCAGAACCAGCGTCAGCCTGCCGCGATACCGCGACTGGCCGAGCTGCCCAGGCACTCGCAGCGAGAGGAAAAACAACATTCCGCAGAAGATGGCGAAACTGACCACGATGCTCACGTATCGAAGCAGATCGGTCCATCCGAAGATGTCCGTGCTCCGCAGGGAGCGTCCGTCCCGTTTCCAGAGCACATCGAATAGCGCGACCGGCTTCTCCGGCGTCTGCGCGACGAAGTACCCGAGGAGCGCGCCGCCACTCGTACCGATGACGGTGCGCACCGGAACGTACGGCTTGGCCTCGCTCAGACTGCTGCGCGGCTCGTTGCGCAGGTAGGGCTTCCCATAGAGCTCATCGACGATGCGCGTCTGATACGCCGCCTTCACGCCGCCGCCCGGCAGCACGAGCGAGAGGCTCTCATCCGATGTGTTCCGCTGGTTGTGCCGCACCAGGCGGATGCTCTCGTCCACCGTGAACGAATACGTGCGGACACCGAACTGAGGTTCCGGCACGAACATCGACCGGAAGGCGTCCGGCATGTCCGGCCTCCGGACCAGGGCCACGATCGCTCCCGGCGTGCGTGACTTCACTTCGGTGAAATTCGCCGCGGCCGTATCGAACACCCGTTTGGCAGCCGCATCGGTGACGACCGCGTACGAGGTGAACACTGCGCTGCCGGAGGGTGCGCCCTCCGCGGGGTCGACGAAGCTGATGAGAGTCTGTTCTTCCTCCTGCGGGTCGATGCAATCCTCGGCGCTCTGGCAGTGGATGGCGAACCGGGTCGACGCAAAAAACTGATCCCATAACGCATTCTCCAGAACCGAGTCCTCGGAGCGGCCTGTGGCCGTCAGCCGGGCATTGAAGTTCTCCACGGCGCGGTTCAGCGGCCAGATGTAACCAGCCGAAGAGAGGTGTGAGGAAAAGAGCACCTCGTGTCGAAGACGTGCGGGAACGAACCGCCTGTCCCGGCCGGAATCGACACGTTGCGCGACCGTCCAGACTTCTTCGAGAAAGGCGTCGTACACATCGAGCGAGCCGGGCCGCATCGTCATACCGCCGCTGGAGAGCGCGTAGACGCGCGGCGCGGCCACTCGCGACTCAGGCAGCAGAATCCGCCTGGCCCGTTCGGGCAGGATGATCTCCCGGATGGCCATGCCGTCTCCGGTCAGAAGCGTCACCGCGAGATCGGGAAGCACGGCCACGTCGATCGAGCCCTGCGAAAACCAGTCGAGAAGCTCGTAGTCGTTCCCGAATGCCACGCTCAGGCGGACCGGGCGCGGACTGGGACAACCTTCTTCGGCCCGCCGCGGCAGAGTGGCAATGACCCGGCGTACTTCACCGGTCAGCCGGGCTGCGTCTCTCAGCCCCGGCGCCACATCCGCGGGGAGTCCCACTTTCAGGACGTGCGGCTGGCGGTTCGCGCAGTCGATCGGAGGCGGCGGCGCCGCGGACGCTGAAACAGCAAGGACGATTGCAGTGAGAAAGGAGGTGAAAACGCGTCGAGCGTGGTTCATGGTCGGAAGTAGAGCGGCCATCCCGGCGCCGGGATCGACCATCGAGCCGTGGATGGCCCGCAGGTCTCTGCAACCGGCCGGAGCGGCACGTTGTCGAGCGATCCCGTTTCCTGGACGACCGTGCGGATGAAGTGGTCTGCCCTCGAGTTCGTGAGCAGCGGCACGAAGCGCCACCGGTCCCGGCTCCGCACGAAGAAATCCTCATAGTGCGTCAGCACCACATGCCGCGGCGCCACCGCCCGCAGCAGCTCCTCGGGGTATCCGGTCACGAGGTGATACGAGGGAACCGAAACGATCGCCACATCCACTGGACGGCCGTGATCGATGTTTTCCCCGACGTGCTTCGCGTGGTGACCGCCGGCCGCCGCGTCGTTGTAGAAGAGTCGAAGGGCGATGCCGCCGCCGGGCTCGAGAAGGTCGATCAGGTACGCGTAGGTCGATCCGCCGCAGAGATGCTTGAGCTTGCGCGTGTCCCACTTCTGCGTCCACTCCTCTCCGACGCGACACTTTGCGTAGGTACAGGGCCAGCCGTCGCGCCACCTGCAGACCTGGGGTGCGTGATCCCAACGAACCGGCTTGATGCGCATGGCGGCGCCGACTCCGACCCACTCCCCTTCGATCTTGTCGATCACCTGGATGGAGCTTTGATGTTCAGGATACGCAGCGAGCATGTAGGCGCCGTCGATATTCGTGAATACACGCGCCTGTGGAACGTACCGATCGAGAAGAATCGGAACGTCTCCGAAATGATCGAAGTGGCTGTGCCCGACGAGAATGGCGCGCACTTTCGCGGCATCGACGAGACTCATCCCGGCTTCGATGCGCGCCAGGTCGAACTGCAGTGAGCCGAATTGCGCTTGAAGTACACCGCCCGGCCGCGAGAAATAGGGTCCGAGCAGGATCGTGTCTCCCCGCCAGGTGACCGCCGCGCCGCCCGAGCCGAGGTATCGGACCTCAGCCGCATCGACGGCGGCAGGCATCTGAGGACATCCTGGATGCCGGAAGTCGAAGTCGCTGCTTCCCGCGTCGAGATGCCGGTTGCTGACGACGCTGCCGCATCCGGTCAGCGCGAGCAACATGGCGATGAGCCATCGACCTGGGACTAACATGACCCCGGTTTGGCCACACAGTCGCGCATGAACTGCAGGTTTTTCGCCGCGACCGCGCGCGCAGCCTGCTCTTCGTCGAGGATCGCGTCGAGGGCGGTTGCGCGCCACTTCGACGGCTGGCTGATTCCGAGCAACGCGAGAACGCGTTCCGCGCCGTCGAGCCGTCCCCAGACATAGTCGCGCTCTCGCCCGTTGCGATCGAAAAACGCGCCGAAGTGTGCGAGTCCGCTGCCGGCCAGTTTCAGGGCATTCTTCGAGCTGACGCCTGGCGCGTCATTCGGGCTGAAACGCATGATGTGGATCTGCGTCATATCGCCCGTGCCCGAGAAGGCCGTGTACGGGTAAGAAACACGGTCCCAGTACGGGAAGCCGAGATACCGCGCCAGGACCGCTCGAGTTGCAGTGGGATTGTTCCAGCGGGAGGTCTCTCGCACGAAGTCCGCGTAGAGCTCCGCGAGAACGCGGCGCTGCACATCGAGGAGCTCCCGCTCCAGACCCCTCTCCAGACGATCGACGGCATCGGCGTTGGCGCGTTGATCGAGAATCTGTCTGGCCTGCTGGCGAGGCGGCAGCTTCTCGTCCACCGGAACGCATAGAACCTTCCGCCCCTCATCCAGCTCATCGCCGAGACCGAGAGAGCGCAGACGCTGTCCGCGGAGAACGCCACTGAGCTCGCCGACGTGGATGGCGATGGCCTGCCGGGCCTCGCGGATGTCATTCCGTTCCAGACGATAGTCGTGTTCCTCGTACCGGGCGGGGTCGTATTGCGCATTCAGCCAGTCGCTGACGAAGCGCAGCCGGCGCCGCAGGTAGCCGAGGTCGAAGGCGCGGAGAAACTCGTCGCGCCGCTGGGGAGCGACGTCGCTTCCGATGAGCCGCTCGCGTTCGGCCCACTCGGCCACGATCGATCTCATCAGCGACCTGCGTGGTCCGTCATAGTCTTCGGGTACGCCGCACAACGCCGTGGCCATCACCCGGCCGAGCTGATCGAGGACGGACTGCACACGCAGCCGCACGTACGCCTCTTCCGCGAGCGGCATACGCGAGGCGGCGTCCTCTTCGACCGCCTCTCGCATCTGCTGCAAGACCTCGAGCGCTCGCTGGCGCTGATCGTCTTTGGACGACATCGGAGCAACGGACTCACGAAGCATCTCCGGCTTCGCTAGATCGTAGGCGCGAAGCTTCATGGCACGCTCGACGCGGCGAGCAACCGATGCCGATGCCTCGCCACCATCGCCGGGCGCGCTGCGCAGCAGCTCCTGGCGCGCGCGATCTTCGTCCCGGCGAACGATCTCGGCGATACGCTGCACGCGCTCGTTGTGACGCGAAATCTCGATCAGGTCCTGCGCGATCGGCTCAGCGCCGGGTATGGACGCCTTCGCGCTCCAGAGCATCTGGAACGCCGTCGGCGTCTGCGCATCCCCACCGGCCGGACCGGCCAGCGCAGCGGAAGGCCGCGGATCGGGTTCAATGTAGATGAAAACGCGCCGCGTCTCGAGAACAGGAGCACGCCGGCTGACTCGAGCGTAGGCGATGCTGAACGGATAGTTGTCCAGGATCCCGCCGTCCACGAGATAAACGTTGCGGGCGAACTGTTCGGCAGCGGCATCATCGCGCCGCTCCGAGAGCCGATCCGAAAAGAGACGACGGGCCAGGTCAGCCGTGTTCACCTTTTCGCCGAGAGCGCGTTCGAGATCGTCCAGCCGGATCGCCGGAAAAGCAACCGGGAACGAGGCGCTCGATCGCGCCGCGAATGCGAGAGCGGCATTGCTGGAACGATCGAAGTCCGTCTTACCGGCGGATCCGTCCGCCGCGCGCTCCATTGCGAAACGAAATACCTGATCGTAGCGGCGCTCCCAGCTCGTGGCCGGATCGCCGATCTCCAGCAGCCGCCCACTCCCGTAAAAATCGGTGGCCGTGACGAGAAGCTCGATGGACTGACCGGCCGGTGTGAGACTGGGAAGAGTCTTCACAGGATCTCCTGGCTGCTCATCCATCTTGTTCAACGCCAGGTACAGCTGCTTCAGCCAGGAGTCTCCACCGAGCGCCGATTTCCCGCGGGCCAGACGGAACGCTGCGCGCAGCGGCCACGGACGACCGGTTGCCAGACGCGTGATGTCCGCCTCTTCAAACCAGACTCGGCGCAACCCGACGATCGGACGGTTATGCGCAATCGCCTTGGCCAGGATGATTCCGTTGATTCCGCCTGCCGACGTGCCCGATACGACGTCGATCACGACGCGTGTGCGCACTCGTTCCGCGTGCCATTGGCCGGCGAGCGCGTCGTAATAGACCTGCGCCGCCGGCGGGAGAGTCTGACGAGCCGTGCCCTGGACCACGCGACCACAGGCCGCAGCGCCACCTTCGCCATCGCACTCGAGCGCCGCAGAAGCCAGCGCGAGATGATGGAGCTCGCGGGTGATTCCGTACATGTAGATGGCCAGCGAGACGCCGCCATAACAGACCACGCCAAGCCGGAGCTCGCGGACGGCATTCGTCGCCGGCAGAGCTCGCGCTTCGGCAGCGGCAGCATTGAGGGCGAGCAACAGCGAGAGCACAGCAACACAGCAGCGCATCGTTCGCTCCTTGGGAATGACGGAATTGACCGGTTACTCAAGGAGTGACGGGAGGCGGTATTTCTACACCCGTGCTTCCTCTGTGTCCTCTGTGTCCTCTGTGGTGGATTACCACCACAGAGATCACAGAGGACACAGAGTTAGAGTACCCGCCGGCGAATACCATCTCGCAGCAAATTCACATTGAAGTTGATCAGCAACCCGAGGCTCCAGTGCCCGAGTCGCAGTACGTGAGCAGCTGCGCCTCGTGCACCGGCTCGATCGCCCTCACCGACTTCAGTTCCAGCACGAGACGCGAATCAACGACGACGTCGACTCGATAGCCGCAGTCGAGTTTCACTTCTTTGTAGACGACAGGCAGCGGCACCTGCCGCTGGAAGTGGATGCCGCGCGTGAGGAGCTCGTAGCACAGGCATTCGGCATACGTTGACTCGAGCAACCCGGGACCGAGGTTGCGATGAACATCGATCGCAGCGCCGATGACGCTGCTCGTCAGCTCACTTTCCACTCCCCGAGTCTCCCTCGGACGAGCGTCGGCCTGCTCGTTTTCTACACTCCGTAGAACGTTCAGTCCGCCGATTTTGGATTTTGGATCCCCCCATCCGGCGTAAGCTTCTCCCAACCGACCCATGTCTCTCCCCGCAGGCTCCCGCCTCGGCGACTACGAGATCGCCGCGCCGCTCGGCGCAGGTGGCATGGGCGAGGTCTACCGCGCGGTCGACCGGCGCCTCCATCGCGAAGTGGCGCTGAAGATCGTCCAGGCCGGCGATCCGGAGTCGATCGCGCGGTTCGAGCGCGAGGCGCGCGCGGTCGCCGCGCTCTCCCATCCGAACGTGCTCCAGGTCTACCAGTTCGGCGTCGACAACGGGACGCACTATCTCGTCACGGAACTGGTGACCGGGGAGACGCTGCGAAGCTTCATCGCGCGGCAGCGGCCGTCGTGGCGCGAAGCGGCGTCCATCGCAGCGCAGATCTGCGACGGCCTCGCCGCCGCGCACGAGAAAGGCATCGTTCACCGCGACCTCAAACCGGAGAACATCATGGTCACGCGCGACGGGCGCGTGAAGATCCTCGACTTCGGACTGGCCAAAGACAGCCGCCTCGCCACGAACGAATCGGACAGCACGGACCTCAAGACCGCACCCGGTACGGTCATGGGGACGCTGACCTACATGTCGCCGGAACAGCTTCGCGGCGAACCGGTCGATGCGACGACGGACCTCTTCGCGACCGGATCGATCGTCTACGAGATGATCAACGGGCGCGCGCCGTTCGCCCGGCCGACGGCATCCGAAACGATGACGGCGATCCTCCGCGACGAGCCGTCCGATCGCGCCGGCGTCCCGGATGAGCTCAACGCCATCGTCAAGCGATGCCTCGCCAAGAGGAAAGATCAGCGCTTCCAATCCGCGCGCGACCTGGCATTCGATCTGCGATTGCTGAGCGGCGAAGGAAAGCGACGCGCGCCGCGTCGCACGCTCTGGCTGGCGGCGAGTTTCGCGGTCATCGCGGCAGCAATCGCAGGATGGATCCTGACGCGCCCGCGGCCCGAGCCGGCCGCCCCGGCACCGGCAGAAGCACCGCGACGAACGCTGACGCAGATCACGTTCGCGAAAGCGGTGGAGCAGTTTCCGTCATGGTCGCCCGACGGCACGCGCATCGCCTTCTCTCGTGAGACCGGCCGGCCGCGCAAGATCTTCATCCGCTCGCTCGCTGACGGCACCGAGCGGCAGGTGACGCGCGGCGTGGAGGACGACATCTACCCGTCATGGTCGCCGGACGGCAAGTCGATCCTCTTCATGCGCTCGAATCGTCCGGGCCTGCGCGTATCGCAAGGTGACGTCTATACCGATTACGGCGACGGCGACATCTGGAGCGTCGACATCGCCACGGGCGACGAGTCGATGGTGATCCGCGAAGCCGGGGAGCCGGCGTGGTCGGCGGACGGCTCACGCATCGCCTTCGCCGCAAAGTGGAGCGGACCTCCGCGAATCTGGATCGCCGATCGCAACGGCCGCAACGCGCAGCAGGTCACCGTCGATACAACCGAGGGGGTGACGCACTCGCGGCCGCGGTGGGCGCCGGACGGGAAGCGCATCGTCTTCCAGAACACGACCCGCAGTACGCAATTCGACATTCGGGCGGTCGACATCGAGACGAATCGACTGCATGACATCACCAGTGATCGAACCATCGACGTCAACCCTGTGTGGTGCCCGACCGGACGCTACATCTACTTCTCGTCGTACAAGGGCGGCGGCATCAACGTGTGGCGGGTGGCGGTCGCTCCCGACGGCACGTTCGCGTCGCAGCGCGAGCAGGTGACGACGGGCGCGGGACAGGATCTCGACCTGGCGGTCTCGAACGACGGACGCCGCCTGGCCATGGCCACTCTGCGGGTGAACGCCGACCTCTGGCGCGTCCCTGTGACACCGGCGGGCGCTGTGACCGGGCCGCCGCAGGAAGTGGCGGCGACCACACGCGAAGAGAGTCGCGGCTCGTGGTCACCGGACGGCTCGTCGATCGTCTTCAGCTCCGATCGTAGCGGCGACATGAATCTATGGATACGCACCCTCGAGACCGGCGTGGAGCGGCAGCTGACGCGCGGCCCGGGCGGCGATTTTCAGCCCGACTGGTCGCCCGACGGCTCGCGCGTCACATTCTTCAGCCGGCGCGGCGACTCGCTCGACATCTGGGAAGCCGACGTTCGCACCGGCGCGCTCCGCCAGCTCACGAAAGGGCTCTCGAGCGAGACGCACTCCTTCTATTCACCGGACGGCCTGCGGATCGCGTACTTTTCCGACGCCACGGGACGGCTGGAGGTGTGGATCATGAACGCCGACGGATCGAACCAGCGGCAGATCAGCCGCAACGGCGTGACGGAACACTTCATCCGCTGGTCACCCGACGGCGCGCAGATCACGTACACATCACTCGCGGCCGGTGCGCCGCGGCTGGCGGCCAGCCCTGCCGCGGGCGGCGAAGAGACGTTCACCGCCATCCAGAGAAGCGGCTCGCACCACTCCTATTCGCCGGACCGCAAACGCATCATCGACGTGCTGAATCACCGAGTGATGTGGGTGGGCAACATGAGCGACGGCGCGATCACGGACATCTTCGAGTTCGACGATCCGCAGGTGCGCATCGACTATCCGGTGTGGTCCCCCGACGGGAAGTGGGTGGTGTTCGACCGTTCGCGGCCGGAGGGCGGCGACATCTGGATGCTCGAGGGGATGTAGCGCGCGACTCGATCCTTGCGAAACCGCACGAGTTTCGCTCGACGACGCGCGCTCACCCCGGCAGGCAGCGGCGCCAACGCGCGTCGATATCGTGATCGCGGATCTCCGCTGCGAGCTCTTCGAGCTCCGCTCTCACTGTCGCAAGATCGAGCTGCGGGCCCAGCTCCTGAATGATCGCGGCGGCATCCTCCAGATCCTTATCGCGCGTCGACAGTACCTTGAAAATCACGACATCCTCGGGTGTGAGTAACGAGATCTCGCTGCCGCGCAAAGGTGCCCGCAAGGCGCGGGCAACAGCGACCGCGGCGTATCGCGGACTCTCAGGCTCCACAAGATCGACGGTGTTGAGGCCGGTGTCCTCTGGCCCGCCGAGGAGAGTGGCGCGGCTGACGACGAGACCTCCGAAGCGGACTCGATCGAACGCCGCAACCGCTCGTATGCCGTCCTGCTGGAGTATCTCGACCAGTCGCGCCGCGTCGGCCGACACGACCGCCATGTCGGCATCCTTCGTTTCACGAGGGACACCCCACGCAGCGACTGCCAGCCCCCCGTAAAGACCGTAGGCGAGATCAGCTCGCTCCAGGAGCCGAGCCACCCTCAGGGCGGTGGCCACCGGGTCGTCGAAGTTCATCGTGGTTGCCATTGCGCTTCTGAAGCGCGGCGCGACCAGCCGCCAGAAGATCGAGCGTTGCCCGGCGAAGCAGCCCCAACGCGATGTCTGCTTTTGCCAGGCGGTTGCGAATCTCGTCACGGTCGATCGGCATCCTGCCCATTCTCACTCAGCATGACCGCGAGCGCCACCATTCAGACGCCGCGCCCGTTTCGGCGGATGTTCCAGTGAGTGGAGCGGCGCTCCACCCCCTGCCGGATGGCCGCGGTAATTGATTGCCTCACTTTTGGTGCCCTTTGTCCGGATAGTTGTTGAAAGGCGGCTCCCCGGTGCCGAGGCTCTCCAGGCATCCGCGCACGGCCTCGACGACATCTTTGATGTTGAATGGTTTGCGAAGCTTCGTGTGGACGAGAGCAGAAGGAGCGTCGTTCAGCATCGACTCCGTCCCGGCCGA
>DATKCA010000083.1:0-5955 GCA_035544675.1 Thermoanaerobaculia bacterium
GCCGGATGCAGCAGAGGAAGAGGGCTGAACCGATGGCAACGATAGAAGCGCGCGGCCTGCGCAAGGCCTTCGGCTCGACCGTGGCCCTGGACAGCATCGATCTGCGCGTGGAAGAAGGCCGCATCGTCGGAATCGTCGGGCCCAACGGCGCAGGCAAGAGCACCGCCCTCCACGCCATCCTCGGGCTCATCCCCTATCAGGGTGAACTGAGAGTGCTCGGACGCGACCCCTGGAGCGAGCGCGACCGGCTCACGCGCGATGTCGCCTTCATCGCCGATGTGGCCGTGATGCCGCGATGGATGAGGGTGTCCCAGGCGCTCCAGTATCTGGCCGGCGTCCATCCGCGATTCGACCGGGCCAGGGCGGAAGCGTTTCTGGCGAAGACCAGCATCAGGCGGGCCAGCAAGGTCAGGGAGTTGTCGAAGGGGATGGTGACGCAGCTGCACCTGGCCCTGATCATGGCCATCGACGCGAAGCTCCTGGTGCTGGACGAGCCGACGCTGGGGCTGGACATCCTGTATCGCAAGCAGTTCTACGACTCGCTGCTGGGCGACTACTTCGATCGCAACCGCACCATCGTCGTGACCACGCATCAGATCGATGAGATCCAGGACGTCCTCACCGACTTCGTGTTCGTGGACCGCGGCCGCATCGTCCTGGAGAGCAGCATGGAGGCGTTCGAGTCGCGCTATCTCGAATTGATGGTGGATCCCGAACAGCTGGCCGCGGCACGGGCGCTCGGGCCCATCCGGGAGCGGCCGGTGTTCGGCCGCAGCATCCTGCTGTTCGACGGGGTGGACCGCCAGCAGCTCGCCGCGCTCGGCGAGGTGCGCACGCCCGGCATCGCCGACCTCTTCGTTGCCGTGATGAGCAAAGAGGCCGGCGGGGCGGAAGGAGCGGCTCGATGAGCACTCCATCGAACGGTGTGCGCGAGCTCCCGATGGACCCGCAGAACATCGTGCCGGCAGCCATGGCGGAGACGCAGCCGATGTACTGGTCGGTGCGGCGTGAACTCTGGGAGAACCGCTTCCTCTACATCGCGCCGCTGATCGTCAACGCCTTCGTTCTGTTCGGCTCCTTCATCAGCGTGATCACTCTCGCCCACAAGGGCGCTTCGGTGCTCAAGCCTTTCCAGATGGCACCGGCTCCCGTGATGCTGACGTGTTTCCTGGTCGGGATTTTCTACTCGCTCGACGCGCTGTACGGCGAGCGCCGCGATCGCAGCATCCTGTTCTGGAAGTCGCTGCCGGTCTCGGACCTGACCACCGTCCTCTCCAAGGCTGCCATTCCGCTGGCCGTGCTGCCGCTGATCGCACTCTCGATCAGCGTGGCCACCCAATACATTCTCCTGCTGCTGAGCACCCCCGTCCTCCTCGGCAACGGTCTGAGCCCCGCCAGGTTGTGGGCTGACCTGCATTTCTTCGAGGGGCTGGTGGTGATGTTCTATGGCCTGGCCGTGCATGCACTGTGGTTTGCGCCGGTCTACGGCTGGCTGCTGCTGATCTCGGCATGGGCGCGGCGCGCGCCGTTCCTCTGGGCCCTTCTTCCGCTGCTGGCCGTGGCGGCCGTCGAGAGGATCGTGTTCAACACCTGGTCGTTCATGACCCTGCTGCAGTACCGCGTGATCGGCGCGATGGCCACGGCTTTCGCCAGGCCGAAGATGGGCGGCGATGGAAGCATCGATCGGCTCGCGCAGCTCGCTCCGGTGAAGTTCCTGAGCACACCCGGCCTGTGGGCCGGCCTGGCATTCGCCGCGATCTCCATCGCCGCGGCGGTGCGGCTGCGCCGCTATCGCGAGCCGATCTGACTGATACCCCCAACTGCTCCACTGACTCAAGGCTGAGGAGGCCTCTACGATGTTGTGGCCGTTATTGATGTTGCATATCTGCTGCGCCACCGCGGGACTGCTGTCGGGCTTCCTGGCGATGTCGCTCCGCAAGGGCTCGGGCTGGCATGGCGCGGCCGGAAACGTCTTCTTCGTCTCCATGCTCGGCATGTCGGTGAGCGCCGCGTACATCGCAGCCTTCCTCAAGCCGAACGCGATCAACGTCGTGGCCGCCTCTCTCACGTTCTATCTGGTCGTCACGGCACGGCGCGCCGCCAGGCAGAGCGATGGGGGCACCGGGATTCTCGGTGTGGTTGCCCTCCTGTTCGCGATGGGCGTCGGTGCGGCCGGCCTGGCATTTGGTCTGGAAGCGGCGAACAGCCCGAAGGGGTCGAAGGATGGAATCCCCGCCGCCGTGTACATCATCTTCGGGTCGGTGGCCCTGCTCTGTGCCGTGTCGGACATTCGCATGCTCGTGCGGGGAGGCGTTTCCGGCGGGCGTCGCATCGCGCGGCATCTGGTGCGCATGGGCCTGGCGCTGGCCATCGCCACGATCTCCTTCTATCCCGGCCAGGCCAAGCTCTTTCCAGGATGGCTGCGCGAAACCGGTTTTCTTTTTGTGCCCCACATTCTGCTGATCGGGTCGATCGCTTTCTGGATGGTTCGAGTTCGCCTTCACAAACGATTGCCACAGGAAAACGCCACCGGGGCCCGGCGCGGCGACGCAGCTGCCTGGCAATCGCAACGCGTCATCCACTCCGGCCCCCATCCCACGCTGAGGAGCGAATCACCATGAGCACAGAGGCAATGACCATCCATCCGGACCGGCCCGAAGCGAGACTCCGCGCCATCGAACCGGAGCAACAGACCGCCGCCAGAGTGGTCGGCTTCATCCATCTGATGGCCATGGCGACCTCGATGTTCGCGGAGCTCTATGTGCGTGGTCCGCTCATCGCCCGCGGCGACGCCATTCAGACCGCGATCAATATTGCGGAATCGGAGCGGCTCTTCCGAATCAGCACCGTCATCCATCTGATCACGTTCGCCAGCGACGCCGTGGTGGCGGTGGCTCTCTACGTGGTCCTCAGTCGCATCAACAGGAACGTGGCCTTGCTCGGCGCGTTCTGGCGGCTCGCCAACTGCTCGATTCTCGCGGTCATCCTGCTGGGCGATTTTGCCGTCCTGACACTGCTCAGTGGCGCCGGTTCTCTGCGTGCGTTCAATCCTGCGCAGCTGCAGGCACTGGTGCAATTGTCTCTCAGCGTGGAGGGGGCGGGATTTCAGATCGGGTTCGTCTTTCTCGGTCTGGGGTCGACCGTATTCGCCTGGCTGTGGCTCAAGTCGCGCTACGTCCCTCGAGGTCTGGCCGCCTGGGGAATCTTCGCCTCGCTGGTCCTCGCCTTCGGCACCGTGGCCATCATGCTCTTCCCAGCTCTGAGAGTCGTGGGGATGAGCTACATGGCGCCGATGTTTTTCTACGAAGTCGGTCTGGGCCTCTGGCTGGTCATCAAGGGACTGCGCCAGCCGTCCGAGGCGCAATAACCCTCTACCCCAAAAGGAGAATCTGAAAATGCGAGCTCTCATCGAAACGCTTCTCATGCTGTTCCTTGCCGCAGCCGTCTCGGCGCAGGAGACCCGGCCCGCGCCGCCCGTTTCCACGGCGACCAACCCCCTCAGTGCGCACAACAAGAGTCTCTACGGCGGGGTGAAGCGGATCCTCCTCCGCTCCGCCGAGAAGATGCCCGAGGAGAGCTACGGCTTCCGGCCGGCGAGCTCGGTCCGAAGCTACGGCGAGATCATCGGACATATCGCCGAATCACAATACGTGTTCTGCTCGGCCGTCCGCGGCGACAAGAACCCCGCTCCGAAAATCGAGAAGACGAAAACGGCGAAAGCCGGCCTGATCGCCGCGCTCACAGAGTCGTTCACCTGGTGCGACACGGCATACGGCGGATTGACTGACACATCCGGCGCCGAGATGGTGAAGTTCATGGGCGGCGACAAGCCGAAGCTCGGCGTGTTGACCATCAACGTCGTCCACTCCATCGAACACTACGGCAATCTCGTCACCTACATGCGGATGAAGGACGTCGTTCCCCCTACCAGCGACCCGGAGTTCATGAAAGAGATGGCGCGGGAGACGAGTGGGAAATAGCGCGTTCCCGCCGCCTGCCGAGCAGACCATGGTGTCACTTTTCGCAATGCTCGGTATGCTTGTCCTCCCATGAAGATCTGCAAACTGACGGTCGTCTCTCTTCTGACGCTGCTCTCGCTCTCCGCGCGAGCGGACAGCGTCTCGCGCATGCTGCTGTTCGTCGCCGACGGAACGAAGGCCGGCGAGCAGGTCGTGACCCGGCGCGACGACGGGCTCGTGAAGGTCCGCTACATCTTCAAGGACAACGGACGCGGTCCGGAGATCGAGGAGCAGTTCCGTGTCGCGCCCGACGGGACGTTCACCGAGTACCGCTCCAGGGGGACGACCACCTTCGGCTCCGCGATCGACGAACGCTACACGCGCAAGGGCGACAAGGCCGAATGGCGCTCCACCTCGGAGAAAGGCAATCGCACCGTCAGCGGGCCCGCCCAGTACGTTCCGCTCAACGGCTCGCTCGAGCCGGCGTCGCTTTCGATCGCGGCCGTCGCGGCGCGGCCGGACGGAAAGCTCCCGCTCCTTCCGGGCGGAACGCTCACGCAGCGGACCATCGACACCGCCGTAGCAACGCGCGGAGATGAGTCCCGGAAACTGCAGTTGATCGCGCAGACGGGACAGGGCCTGACTCCCTCGTTCTTCTGGGCAACGACAGAAGCGCGTCCTCGCCTCTTCGCCTTCGTCATCCCCGGCTACCTCGGCGCCATCGATGCGGGGTGGGAGACGAATCTCGAGCAGCTCGAGGCCCGTCAGAAGGCAGCCGAGGGGAAGCTGTTGAAGGAGATGTCGGCGAAGCTGCGGCACCCGCTGGAAGGCCTGACCGTCGTTCGCAACGCGCGAGTCTTCGACAGCGAGAAAGCGACGGTCGGGCAGCCGTCGGACGTCTACGTACTTCGCGGACGGATCACCGCGGTAGTTCCGGCCGGATCATCGACCAAGGGTGTGACCAGCGAGATCGATGCCGGCGGCCGGGTGATGCTTCCCGGTCTCTTCGACATGCACGGACACATCGGCTACTGGCAGGGAGGGCTCAACCTCGCGGCCGGAGTGACGACGGCGCGCGACATGGGAAACGACAACCCGACGGTCCAGCGCATCATCGAGGAGACCGCCGCCGGCCAGCTCCTCGGACCTCAGATCGTGCCGGCCGGTTTTCTGGAGGGTGAGAGTCCGCACGCGGCGCGAGGCGGCTTCGTGGTGAAAGACCTGCAGGGAGCGAGGAAGGCCATCGACTGGTATGTCGCGCACGGCTATCCGCAGCTCAAGATCTACAACTCGTTCCCCAGAGAGCTCGTCCGCGACACGGTCGCGTACGCGCACGAGCGGGGCATGCGCGTCAGCGGACACGTGCCCGTGTTCATGCGCGCGCAGGATGTGGTGGACGCGGGATTCGACGAGCTGCAGCACATCAACCAGGTGATTCTCAACTTCCTGGTCACCCCGACGACCGATACCCGCACGCTGGAGCGCTTCTATCTGCCGGCGGAGAAGACCGCCGCGCTCGATCTCGATTCGAAGCCGGTGCAGGACTTCATCGCGCTGCTGGCGAAGAAACAGATCGTGGTCGACCCTACTCTCGTCACGTTCGACTTCCTCAAGCAGCGGGACGGTGAAGTCCCCGTCCCCTTCGCCGCGATCCTCGATCACATGCCTCCCGACGTGCAGCGCCAGTTTCGTTCGGGAGCGATGAAGATTCCCGACGAGGCCACGGCCCGGCGGTATGGGGCCTCCTACGCGAAGATGGTGGAGTTCGTCGGCCGGCTGCATCGGGCCGGCGTTCCCATCGTGGCGGGGACGGACCACATCGCGGGATTCACGCTGCAGAGCGAGCTGGAGCTCTACGTGCAGGCCGGGATGACGCCCGCGCGGGCGCTGCAGATCGCCACGTGGGACGCGGCGCGTTACGCGCGGGCCGCGGATCGCGGCAGCATCGCCCCGGGAAAGCTCGCCGACCTGGTGCTGATCGACGGAGATCCGACGG
>DATKCA010000084.1:0-25453 GCA_035544675.1 Thermoanaerobaculia bacterium
CACCCGCACCTTCCCATACCTCGGCGTCATCGGCAGCAACTCCAAGGCGAAGCGGCTGCGCCAGGACATCATCGCGGCGGGGCTGCCCGGGGAGGCGCAGGGGGCGTTCTTCTGTCCGGTCGGGCTGCCGATCGGATCGGACGCGCCGCAGGAGATCGCCATCAGCGTGGCCGCCCAGTTGATCGCGGAACGGGACCGGGCGGGCGGGGGGCGGGAGGGGCGGGGTGTGGTCGGGAACGATGAACGATGAACGATGGACGATCTGTCAGAGATGAACGTTGCGGTGATCTCCACGTTTGAAGGATGAAGGATGAAGGATGAAGGATGAACGCGGGATGCCGGCTTGATCCTTCAGCCTTCAACCTCGGCCCTGTCAGGTTCCGCCTTCATCCTTCATCCTTCATCCTTCAAACGCTCATGCACTACGATGCTGAATGAAACGAGAACGTCCCAGTCATCACTCATCACTGATGATGCCCCCGAGCCCCGAGCCCCGAGCCCCGTGCCCTTCACCATCCGCAAGGCCACAGCTGCCGACATCCCCGAGATCGAGCGCGTCATGCGCGAGTCGATCTCCGGCATCAGCAGCCGCTCCTATGACGAGAAGGCCGTGGCGAGCTCGCTCCAGTACGTCGCGCATCTCGATCGCGAGCTCGTCGACGACGGCACGTATTTCGTCGCCGAAATGAACGGTTCGATCGTCGGATGCGGAGGATGGAGCCGGCGCGCCAAGCTGTACGCGGGCGGCCTGGCCAGGGGCGATGAGGCCCGGCTCCTCGATCCGGACAGCGAGCCGGCGCGCATCCGCGCCATGTTCGTCGTTCCGGCTGCGGAGAGGCGGGGCGTCGGCCGGGAGATTCTCCGCGAGTCGGAGTCCGCGGCGCTCCAGGCCGGCTTCCGAAGGCTCGAGCTCATGGCCATGCTCAGCGGCGCGGCGATGTATCGGGCCCTCGGCTACTCGGCCGTGGAAGACGTCGAGTCGGAACTGCCCGATGGAACGCCGTTTCCGCTGACGCGTATGGAAAAATCTCTGCCGCAATGAGGCGCGCGTGCGCAGTGGCTCTCGTCCTGGTGGCGTGCAGATCGGCCGCGCCCATTCCGGAGCACCGCCGTGTGGAGCGTCAGGAGATCGCCGGAACGCGGTTGCTGGTGGATGCAGGTCTCCCCGGCCCGGTCGACCTTCTCGTCACGCCGGCCGCGGTGGAGCGCGGGTCGTGCGATCTGCTCATCCACTTCCACGGAGCAGCGTGGATTCCGTTTCAGGCGGCAGGTGGGCGTCCGCTCTGCGTGGCCGCGGTGCATCTCGGCGCCGGCAGCTCGGTGTACGAACGCCCGCTCATCGAGCCGGGCGCATATCAGCGTCTGGTGGCCGCCATCGAGGAGCAGACGCCGCCGGTGCGCAAGCGATACCTGACCGCGTTCAGCGCCGGGTACGGAGCCGTGCGCGCCATCCTGCGCAATCACGCCGAGGCGGTCGACGGCGTGCTGCTGCTCGACGGGCTGCATACGGGATACACGGAGGAGGGTGACGTGGAGGCCGGCAAGATGGAGCCTTTCCGCGCCTTCGCCAGAAGCGCGGCGGACGGGGGGAAGCGTTTCCTGATCACACACTCCGAGATCATTCCCGGCTACTACGCGAGCACGAGCGAGACCGCGGACGACATCGCCAGGGCCATCGGGCTGCAGCGAAAGAGCGGCCTCACCAGACGCTTCGGAATGATCACCACGTACGAAGCCTCCTGCGGCAACCTGCTGATTCTCGGATTCCGCGGCGACGCGGCGCCGGACCACATCGATCACTTCCACTCCATGGCCGAATTTCTCGCCGTCTTCCTGCTCCTGGAGCCCTGAGCCCCGGGCTGCGGGCCCTGATATATGCTTCAGACCAGTTCATTTACGGGAGGTGCCGTGCCGCACATTTATCCTCATGAGGCCGTGCTGCGCGATGGCCGCCGCGTTCTGCTGCGGCCTTTCAACGCGAAAGACACCGAAGCGCTCTACGACTTCTTTCATCGACTTCCGGCGAATTACCGGCGATTCGCCTGGGACAACATCGACAATCGCCAGCTCATCGAGACATGGGGCCGCGAGATCGACTACGAGCGGGTGTTTCCGCTGATCGCGGTCGACGGCAGCCGCATCGTGGCGGACGCCACCCTGCACCGGCGCAATGGCGGTCCGCTGCGCCTGGTCGGGCGCATCAAGTGGATGATGGACCCCGAATTCCGCGGCGTGGGCCTGGGGACACTGCTCGTCAATCAGCTCCTCGGCATCGCCCAGGAGCGAGGTTTGCGTCACGTGAGCTCGATGCTGATCTCCGATCTGGAAGCGGACGCCGTCAAGACGCTGGAAGGCCTCGGCTTCACGTCGTACGTGCAGAGGGGCTACGGCACCGACCCGGATGGAAATCAGCACGACATGACCAAGCTCATTCTGCGGTTGTGACAGGACAGGGAGGACCCTGATGACCATGACCATCGAACGCGACTCCGCTGCGCGGGGACAAAAGGACAGCGCGAATCCGCTGGGCCTCAAGCGAATCCACCACGTCGAGTTCTGGGCCGGGAACGCGAAGCAGTCGGCGTACTTCTACCGGAAGGCATTCGGTTTCTCGCAGCTCGCGTACGCCGGCCTGGAGACCGGCAACCGCGACCTGGCCTCGTACGTGCTGGGGCAGGGGAAGATCCGCTTCGTCATCACCACGCCGCTGAATCCGAAACATCCGGCGGCCGATCACATCAGGAAGCATGGCGATGGCGTGCACGACATCGCGCTGCAGGTCGAAGACGCCGACTTCGCGTTCAACGAGGCCGTGAAGCGCGGCGCGAAGGCGGTCGTGGAGCCTCACGACGTGCACGACGAGCATGGCACGGTCCGCCGCGCCGCCATTCACACGTACGGTGACACGATCCACTCGCTGATCTCGTACAAGGACTACAACGGCGCGTTCCTGCCCGGCTATGCGAGCGCGGAGGTGGCCGGCGAAGACGCCGGCCTGCTCATGGTCGACCATATCGTCGGCAACGTCGAGCTGGGAAAGATGAACGAGTGGGCGGAGTGGTACAGCAAGGTCATGGGCTTCTCCCGATACATCACATTCGACGACAAGGACATCTCCACCGAGTACAGCGCGCTCATGTCGATCGTGATGTCCGACGACAACCGCGTCGTGAAGTTTCCCATCAACGAGCCGGCGCCGGGCCGCAAGAAGAGCCAGATCGCCGAGTACCTGGATTGGTATCACGGCCCGGGCGTGCAGCACGTGGCGCTGCAGTGCGGCGATATCGTGAAGACGATCACGCAGCTCGAGAAGAACGGCGTCGAGTTCCTCCGCGTTCCAGACAGCTACTACAACGAGCTGCGCGATCGCGTCGGCGACATCGAAGAGCCGCTGGACAGACTCAGGGAGTTGAGGGTGCTCGTCGACCGCGACGAGGAGGGCTACCTGCTGCAGCTGTTCACCAGGCCGCTCGAAGACCGGCCCACCCTCTTCTTCGAGATCATCCAGCGCAAAGGCAGCCGCGGATTCGGCAAGGGCAACTTCAAGGCGCTGTTCGAGTCGATCGAAGCCGAGCAGGCCCGGCGGGGGAACCTCTAGCGGGGAAACCGGAAACCGGAAACCGGAAACCGGAAACCGGTAACCGGTAACCGGATAGCCCACAATGGCCGGACCAGCGCGCATGGAACTCAACTATCAGTCGGGCTTCGGCAACGAGTTCGCCACGGAGGCGCTGCCTGGCGCGCTGCCTGCCGGCCAGAATTCGCCGCAGCGAGTCCCGTACGGCCTTTATGCCGAGCAGCTCAGCGGCACGCCGTTCACCGCGCCCCGTCACGCCAATCGCCGCTCGTGGCTTTATCGGATCCGGCCGTCCGTCACGCACGAGCCGTTTCGCCGCCTGCGCGAGGGCACGGCTCTGGGCGAAGGGACGCCGAACCAGTTGCGATGGGACCCCTTCCCGCTGCCGTCCGAGCCGGCGGACTTCGTCGACGGCGTGATCACGATCTGCGGCAACGGCGAGGTGGCCATGGCCACCGGAATCCGCGTCCATGTCTACGCCGCCAACCGGTCGATGACCGATCGTTTTTTCTACGACGCGGACGGCGAGCTGCTGATCGTTCCACAGCAGGGCGCGCTTCTCCTCTACACGGAGATGGGCGTTCTGGACCTGACGCCGGGCGACATCGCGGTCGTGCCACGAGGCGTGAAGTTCCGCGTCGAGCTGCCTGAGGGAACCGCGCGCGGATACATCTGCGAGAACTTCGGCGCTCTGCTGCGCCTGCCTGACCTCGGCCTCATCGGAGCGAACGGCCTGGCCAACGCGCGCGACTTCATGACGCCGGCCGCCGCTTACGAGGACCGCGACGGCGACTTCGAGGTCGTCGCCAAGTTCGCCGGAAATCTCTGGTCGGCGCGGATCGACCATTCGCCGCTGGACGTCGTGGCCTGGCACGGCAACCTCGCGCCGTACAAATACGACCTGCGCCGCTTCAACGCCATCAACACCGTCTCATTCGATCATCCCGATCCCTCGATCTTCACCGTGCTGACTTCGCCCACGGATACCCCCGGCACGGCGAACCTGGACTTCGTGATCTTTCCGCCGCGATGGATGGTCGCCGAGCACACGTTCAGACCGCCGTACTTTCACCGCAACTTCATGAACGAGTACATGGGCCTGATCTTCGGCACCTACGACGCCAAGGCGGAAGGCTTCGTGCCCGGCGGGGCCAGCCTGCACAACTGCATGTCGGCGCACGGTCCCGACGCCGCCACCTTCGAGCGCGCCTCCGGGGCAGACCTCGAGCCGCAGTTTCTCGCCGACACGCTGGCGTTCATGTTCGAGTCGCGTCTGGTTCTGCGTCCGACTCAGCCGGCCATCGACTCCGCCCAGCTCCAGCACGAGTACTACCGCTGCTGGCAGGGCCTGAAAAAACACTTTCGCGCGGATCAGAAGTGAATCAGGCGCTCGTCGTACTGCTGGAGTCGCTGATCGACTACGCCGGGATGTATCCCCCGGCCGCCCTCACCGTGGACCAGGCCGTTGCCAACTACACCTCGTACCGGCGGGGGAAACACATGTGGGCGCTCGGCCGCTTCGTGGTTCCGGCCGCGCAACTGGCCGCGGTACCGCGTGGGTTTCCGGTGACCGTCGTCGCGACGGATGAGATGCCGGATACTGAAGTCATCGAGATCAAAGCCGGCAATGCGGACGCGATCGAGCGCATTGCGCGAGCACGGGGCAATCGGACCGTCTACGTCGAGGTCGTCAACCTCGCGCTTCTGGCGACGATCAAGGCCTATCGCCTGCGCGCGAAGATCCGGACGGGAGGCACGACCGCGGAGGCCTTTCCGAGCGTCGATTCCGTGGTGGCCTTCATTCGCGGCTGCGTGGAGCTGGGCGTCCCGTTCAAAGCCACGGCGGGCCTGCACCATCCGATCCGCTGCGTGGCCGCATTGACGTACGACGCCGGCGCGGCGGAGGGAACGATGCACGGCTTCCTCAATCTGTTCATGGCGTCGGCGCTGCCCGAGCACGCGGAGAAGATCCTCCTGGAGGACAACGTGCGCGCCTTCGCTTTCGACGACGGCGGTTTCTGGTGGCGCGATCTCCGCGTGCCCACTGAAGAGATCGCGCGAGTGCGGCAGGATGTCTTCGTGTCGTTCGGCTCCTGCTCGTTCGAAGAGCCGATCGCCGATCTGAAGGAGCTGGGGTGGCTTTGAAATCGTGGGTGGAGTCGGCGAACGGCCACTCCGATTTTCCGATCGAGAACCTGCCGTTCGGAGTGTTCCGGCAGGGCGAAGGGCGCGTCGGCGTCGCCATCGGCGACTCGATCCTCGATCTGAAGGGCTGTCACGATGCGGGTCTCATCACCGAGTGGGCTTGCACGCGTGACTCGCTCAGCGAGCTGATGTCGCGCGGGCGCGAGGCCGCGGGGCGTCTTCGCAGGAGGCTCGTCGAGCTGCTCGGCGAAGGGTCGGAGGAGCGCGAGAACGTCGAGAAACATCTCGTCCGGCGCGCGGACGCCGAGATGCTGCTCCCCGCCACGATCGGCGACTACACCGACTTCTACGCGTCGATTCATCACGCCACGAACGTCGGATCGATGTTCCGACCCGACAACCCGCTGCTTCCGAATTACAAGTACGTGCCGATCGGCTATCACGGCCGGGCATCCTCGATCATCGCCAGCGGCACGCCGTTTCAGCGGCCGCTCGGGCAGACACGCGACGAAGGCGCCCGTGTGCCGGGCTTCGGGCCGGCCAGGAAGCTCGACTACGAAATGGAAGTCGGCGTGTTCATCGGCCGCGGGAACGCGCCCGGCGAGCCGATCTTCATGCACGACGCCGAGCAGTACGTCTTCGGACTCTGTCTCGTGAACGACTGGTCCGCGCGGGACATCCAGACCTGGGAGTACCAGCCGCTCGGTCCATTCCTGTCGAAGAACTTCGCCACGTCGATCTCGCCGTGGGTGGTGACCCTCGACGCGCTCGAGCCGTTTCGCGTTCCGCCATTCAAGCGCGCCGAGGGCGATCCGCCTCCGCTCGAGTATCTCGAGCATGACGAGGATCGCGGCATCGACATCAACCTGGAGGTCCTCATCTCCTCGCAGAAGATGCGCGAGGCCGGCCTGGAACCGCACCTTCTCAGCCGCGGGAGCTTCCGCGACATGTACTGGACGATCGCGCAGCTCATCGCGCATCACACGTCCAACGGCTGCAACCTGCGGCCGGCCGATCTCATCGCCAGCGGCACGGTGTCCGGCGCCGCGAAAGACTCGCGCGGCTGCCTGCTCGAGCTCACCTGGCGCGGCACCGAGCCGATCGATCTGCCGGGTGGCGAGTCGCGCCGGTTCCTCGAAGACGGCGATGAAGTGATCATGCGCGGCTGGTGCGAGCGCGAAGGCGCCACGCGCATCGGCTTCGGCGAGTGTCGCGGTTTAGTTTTGCCCAGTCGCGCTGAATAGTCCTTAGTCCTTAGTCCTTAGTCCTTAGAGGAACGGCGATGCATGAGGATTTAGTGTTGTATCTCAGGGCCCGGGCCTAACGACTAACGACTAAGGACTAAGGACTAAGGACTAAGGACTAAGGACTAAGGTAAGGACTAACGACTATGTTTTCGCGCGCTGGTACTGCGGCGGCCACTGCAGCTCCACTCCCAGCTCCCGTGCGGCGTGCAGCGGCCAGTACGGGTCGCGCAACAGCTTCCGGGCCATGAGCACCGCGTCGGCTGACCCTTCCGCAATGATCGCCTCGGCCTGCTTCGCCTGCGTGATCATCCCGACGGCGCCCGTGAGAACTCGCGCTTCGGCGCGGATGATTCTGGCAAAGGGGACCTGGTAACCCGGCCCGACCTCGACTCTCGCGTTCGGTATGAGACCGCCGCTCGAGCAGTCGATGAGATCGACCCCGCGCACGCGCAGCAGTTTCGCCAGCGCCACCGATTGCTCGAGGTCCCACCCCCCCTCTGCCCAGTCGGTCGCCGAGATGCGCACGAACAGCGGCAGCTCTTCGGGCCATCGCTTCCGCACCGCCTCGGTCACGCGGAGCGCCAGTCGCATCCGCTTCTCCATGGAGCCGCCGTACGCGTCGGCGCGGTGGTTCGTGAGCGGCGAGAGAAACTCGTGGATGAGATATCCGTGCGCCATGTGCAGCTCGATGACGCGGAAACCGGCCTCCACGGCGTACGCTGCGGCCCGCTCGAAGTCCGCCACGACCTTGTCGATGTCCGGCTCGGTCAGCTCGCTCGGGACGGCCCATCCCTCGGCGAAGGGAATCGCGCTCGGAGCGACCGGCTGCCACGAGTGCGATCCGGTGCGGATCGGCTTGCCACCGCGCCACGGGACGTCGGTCGAGGCCTTCCGGCCGGCGTGGGCGAGCTGAAGCCCCGGCACCGCGCCATGCTCTTCGATGAATCGCGCGATGGGAGTGAAGCCCCTCACGTGCTCCGATGACCAGAACCCGCTGTCCCAGTCGGTGATGCGTCCCTCGGGCGAAACCGCCGAGGCCTCCACCATCACCAGTGCGGCGCCGCCGACGGCGCGGCTGCCGAGGTGCACAAGGTGCCAGTCGTTCGGCAACCCGTTCCGGCTCGAGTACTGGCACATCGGCGAAACGAAGATTCGATTGCGGAACGTGACGTTGCGGATCGTGAACGGGTCGAACAGATATGACATAAACGCCTTATGTTGCCCGTGACCGGCCGTTTTGCTCCATCGCCGACCGGGCCTTTGCACATCGGAAGCCTCGTCGCGGCGGTCGGGTCATGGCTTTTCGCGAGGTCGGCCGGTGGACGTTGGCTCGTTCGAATGGAGGATCTCGATCGCCCCCGCGTCGTCCCCGGCTCCGATCAGGAAATTCTCGGCGCATTGCAGAAATACGGTCTGGACTGGGACGGGGATGTCGTTTATCAGTCGCAGCGTACAGCGCTTTACGAGGATGCGCTGGCCCGGCTGCGCAGCGGAGGGGCAGTGTTCGACTGCGCGTGCTCGCGGGCGGAGCTGCAGCGGGCGGCGTCGGCGCCGGCCCAGAGCGAGCTGACGTATCCCGGCACGTGCAGAAACGGGTTGCCGCCAGGCCGTGTGGCGCGGGCGGTCCGGTTCCGCGCCCCGCAGGGTGTGATCGCGTTCGACGATCTCATTCGCGGCCGGGTCGAGGAGGACGTGGCGCACGACACCGGCGACTTCGTCCTGAAACGCGCCGACGGAGTGTTCGCCTACCAGCTGGCGGTCGTCGTCGATGACGAGGAACAGGGCGTCACGCAGGTGGTTCGCGGCGGCGATCTGCTGTCGTCGACGGCGCGGCAGATCGCCCTGCAGCGCGCGCTCGGATTCCCGACGCCGCAATACGCTCATGTGCCGCTCGTCATGGACGAAGAAGGCGCCAAGCTCGGCAAGCGGACGGGCGCGCTGCCGCTCGACGTGCTCGACGAGAAACGCGTCGCCGAGACGCTGTGGCTGGCGCTGCGGCATCTGGGTTCGGAGGCGGAGACGCTGGAGGAGGCGCTGAAGCAGTGGAGCGCCGCCGACCCGGCGTCGCCTTCGTAAAGAGCCGCCGAGCCGGCGGCGCTCCACCTCACCAGATGTCGCACCTCGTCTGGTCGCTCCGCACCATCGGGTCCGTGGCCCTGCAACTGAACGCCTCGGCGAACGCCGGCAGGTTCGACAGGGGGCCATTGACCCGGAACCGCGCCAGCGGATGCGGATCGGTCGTCACCTGGAGACGCTCGAACTCCGGCGTGGCTTTCTCGGCCCACACCTGCGCCCATCCGAGAAAGAAGCGCTGCTCCGGAGTGAAGCCGTCGATGATGCGGCGCGGCTTTCCTTCCTGCGACTTCAGATACGCGGCGAACGCGATGTCGAGGCCGCCGAGGTCGGCGATGCTTTCGCCGAGGACCAGGTCGCCGCTCATGCGGAGCCCGTCGGCGACTTCGAAGCTGCTGAACTGTTCCGAGACGCAGCGCGCCCGCTCCAGGAAGCCGGCCTTGTCCTCGGCCGACCACCAGTCGGCCAGGTTGCCGCGCGCGTCGTACTGCCTGCCCTGATCGTCGAAGCCGTGAATGAGCTCGTGACCGATGACGGCGCCCATGCCCCCGTAGTTGTAGGCGTCGTCGGCGTTGGGGTCGTAGAACGGCGGCTGAAGGATGCCGGCCGGGAAGACGATCTCGTTCATCGTCGGATTGTTGTAGGCGTTGACCGTCGGCGGCGTCATCAGCCACTCCGTCCGGTCCACCGGCTTCCCGATCCTGGCGAGGTCGCGATAGAACTCGAAGCGGTTCGCGGCGAGCGTGTTCGCGACGAACGGCCCGCGAACGACCGTCAGCGGCGAATAGTCGCGCCATTTGTCCGGATAACCGATCTTCGTCACGAAAGCCTGGAGTTTGACGATGGCCTGCTGCCGCGTCGTGGGGCCCATCCACTTCAGCGTGTTGATGTCTTCGCGCAGCGCGGACATGAGGTTCCGCACCATCTCCATCGCCTCGGCTTTGGCGGACTCGGGGAAGTAACGCTCCGTCCAGAGCCGGCCGAGTGCTTCACCGAGGGCGACGTCGGTCGCGGCGGCGCAGCGCTTCCATCGCGGAAGCATCTCTTTCTTCCCTTCCAGAAAGCGGTCCCAGAAATCGAAGTCGGCCTGTTCGAACCGTGAGGGGAGAGTCTCGGCGGCGCTGTTGACGAGATGCCAGCGGAAGTAGTCCTTCCACGTCTGGAGCGGCGTGGCGTCGATCTGGCGGCCAAGCTCCTCGAGGAACCGCGGCTGGCCGATGATGGCGCTGTCGATCGACGCGAGGTCGGTGGCCACGAGGTAGGTGCTCCATGTGAACGAAGGGGCCAGAGCCTCGATCTCGGCGCGAGTGAGCTTGTTGTACGTCGCGACGGGATCGCGCAGCTCGACGTTGGTCATCGAGGCCATGGCCAGCTTCGTCTCCAGCGCCATGATCGCCTGCGCGGCGCCCGAGGCGCGGCCGGCCGGATAGCCGCTCAACTCGAGCATGCGCGCGATGTGCTGGACATAGCGCTCCCGGATCTCAACCGAGCGCGCATCGTCATTTGTGTAGTAGTCGCGGTCGGGCAGGCCGATGCCCGATTGAGAGATCGAGGCGACGACGCGCTCGGTGTCCCTGGCGTCCTGCGTCGCCGTGAAGGCGAAGGCCACCGGGACCCGGTAGGTATGCAGGTGGGCGATGAGCATCGGCAGCTCCGCGGTCGAGCGCAGCAAGTCGATGCGGGCCAGGTCGCTCTCGAGCGGGCGGATACCGGCGCGCTCGATGGTTGCCTCGTCCATGCAGGTGGCGTAGAAGTCGCCGACTTTCCTCGCCTCCGTGGAGTCGCCGGCCTCGCCGCGCGCGGCGGCCTCGAGGATCGTCCGCATCTTGTCCTTGTTGTTCTGGTTCAGGATGTGGAACGAGCCCCATCGGGAGTACGCCGGCGGGATCTGCGTCCGCTGGACCCAGCCGCCGTTCGCGAAGCGGAAGAAGTCATGGCACGCCGAGACGCTGCGGTCGAGATTGGCGACGTCGAAACCGCTGCCGGCTGGTTGCGGTGGCGGCGATGTCGCGGTCTGGGTGGCACAGGACGCGAGCAGAAGCGTAAAGAACGCGGCGAAACGGCGCATCGAGATTCCTCCAGGCGCGATGGTACGGTGAGCGAGAGTGGTCCATTTCGTGAAACCTGCAAACTTCATGACGCAGAAACAGGTTTCCGTAGAACACAACCAGGCCCGGTCGCGGTTCGAAGCGACCGTCGACGGACGTCTCGCTGAAGCCGGCTACCAGCTGAGACCCGGGCAGATCGTCTTCACTCACACGAGTGTCCCGAAGGAGCTCGAAGGCCGGGGCATCGCCGGGGAGATCGTCCGCGCCGGGCTCGATTACGCGCGCGGCGAGAAGCTCGGGGTCGTGGCCGAGTGCTCTTACGTCTCTCGATTCATCGAACGGCATCCCGAGTATCAGGATCTTCTATCGAAGACGTCGTAGATGAGTGAAATGGAGCGCGGGTGTCCTCACCCGCGCCCCCCTCCATTCCACGCTGTATCTGCCGGTCTCGCGCTCCACTAGAATCTTGCGATGCAGCTCGCGCTGATCGCGATCGTCTTTCTGGCCACCATGGTCGCCGGCTACAGGCTTTATGGGGGCTGGATCGCGGGTCAGGTAGCGCTCGATCCGGCCGCGACGACGCCCGCCCGCGAGAAGAGCGACGGAGTCGACTTCGTCCCGACGCGGCCGTTCTACCTGTTCGGCCAGCATTTCGCGGCCATCGCGGCGGCGGGGCCGATCGCCGGCCCGATCATCGCCTGCCAGGCGTTCGGATGGCTGCCCTGTCTGCTCTGGATCGGGCTGGGCGTCGTTCTGATCGGCGCCGTGCACGACTTCATGGCGCTCGTGGCCTCGGTGCGGCACGGCGCGCGATCGATCGCCGAGGTGACGCGCGAGCATCTCGGAGCGCGAGCCGGCGCGGCCATGATGGCGTTCATCTGGCTCGCGCTCGTCTACGTGATCGTCGCGTTCGCGGATATCACCGCGGGAAGCTTCGTCACCGGCGTCGAAGAGCTGGCGGCGGCCGAGGTGGCGTTTCATCCCGGCGGTGCCGTCGCCGCGGCGAGCATCTTCTATCTCGCTCTGGCCGTGCTGATGGGGTTCGTGCAGCGCTTTCTGAATCCGCCGCTGTGGCTCATGACGGTGATCTTCGTTCCGGCCACGTTCGCGGCGGTGTGGATGGGCACGCAGTTCTCGACGCTGCTCATCATGGACGCGAAGATGTGGGCGCTTCTCATCCTGGCGTACTGCTGCGTTGCCTCGATGGTCCCGGTGTGGTCACTGCTCCAGCCGCGCGGGTACCTGGGCGGCTTCGTTCTCTACTTCGCGCTGGCCCTGGGAGTGATCGGGATCTTCTTCGGCGGATACGAGATCCGCCAGCCTGCGTTCAAGACGTTCGATGCCGGCGGGATGACCGGCCTGCTCTTCCCGTTCCTCTTCGTGACCATTGCCTGCGGGGCATGCTCCGGTTTCCACGGCCTGGTGTGCTCCGGGACGACGTCGAAGCAGATCGATCGCGAGACGCACATCAAGCCGGTCGGCTTCGGGGGGATGCTGGCGGAGGGTTTCGTGGCCCTGATCGCGATGGTGACAGTGATGATCGTGGCGCAGAAGGACCTCACCGGGCTGAAGCCGGGGACGATCTACGGCAACGGCATCGGCGACTTCCTGACGATCATCATCGGCGAGAAGTACCGGAACTTCGCGATCACGTTCGGGGCCATGGCTTTCTCCACGTTCGTCTTCGACACGCTCGACGTCTGCACGCGCCTGGGGCGCTACATCGTGCAGGAGCTGTTCGGATGGACGAGCCGGCTGGGCGCGTGGGTGGGCACGTTCATGACCATCGCGCTGCCCGTGTACTTCGTGGCGTTCGCTCCATCCGGGAGCTGGGTGAAGTTCTGGACGCTGTTCGGGGCATCGAATCAACTGCTGGCCGCTCTGACTCTGCTGTCGATCAGCGTGTGGCTGCATCAGCGGCGGCAGCGCGTGGCGTTCACGCTGCTTCCGATGCTGTTCGTCCTGGTGACGACGCTGTATGCGCTGGCCCGGCTGACGGTCGCGAACTTCGCGGCGGCCAGGGTGGGGGGTGGTGGAGTCGAGCTGGTGAACAGCATTTCCTCGGCGGTGCTCATCGTCCTGGCGATCTATCTCGTGGCGCGGGCGCTCGCCGCGGTGCGAGGCCGTCCGGCGGTCGCGGCACCGGCATGAGGAGCGCGACCGGCCACTACAGCCGGGGACGACTCCCCGTGATACCGTCCTTTCCTCCGGCAGGCTCGGAAATTGAAGTCATGGCAGTTGGGGGTACCGCGATTGTTCGACGGAGCAGCGAGATCCGAGGAGCCCGCACTCGTTTTTGCGCGCAACTTTTTCAAGAATCCACGCATGCTCGGGTCCCTCATTCCGAGCTCTCGTTTCCTGGTGGCGCAGCTGCTTCGCAATGTCCCGTGGAATGACGCGCGGGTCATCGTCGAATACGGCCCCGGCGTCGGCACCATCAGCGGCGAGATCCTCAAGCGCATGCGGCCGGACGCTGTGCTGGTCGCCTTCGAGATCAACGACGACTTCGTCCGCGTTCTGGCCAGGCGGTTCGACGACAGGCGTTTCAAGGTGGTTCACCGGTCGGCCGCCGATGTTCGAGCGGTGCTCGACGAGTTGGGTCTCGGCCCTGCCGACTGCGCCATCGCCGGCATTCCCTTCAGCATCATGCCGCAGGAGAGCCGCCGCGCCGTCCTGGAGAACACGCATGCCGCGCTGCGCACCGGCGGCTCGTTCATCGTCTACCAGTTCTCTTCACGGGTGAAGACCCATCTCGAGGAGCTTTTCGGGCCGGTCAAACAGCGGTTCGAGCCGCGCAACATTCTGCCCGCCCGCGTCTTCCACTGCGTGAAGAAATAGGTTGTGGAGCGGCGGTCTCTACCGCCGTCCCCGGGGCGCCGGTGAGGACACCCGCGCTCCATTCCGAGCGTCACTGTTTGACGCCTGAGGGGAAACAGGCCAGAATCCGCGGAAAACTCAGAAGAGGATGACGATGGCGACAGCTAAGAAGAGTTCCGGATCGAAGGGCGGGGGCAAAGGTCTCGCCGCCGAAGTACAGCCGAGTGAAGACCTCAGCGCAGTCATCGGCAGCAAGCCGATGCCGCGCAGCGAAGTCACCAAGAAGGTTTGGGACTACATCAAGGCCAACGGCCTTCAGGATCAGACGAACAAGCGGATGATCAACGCCGATGAGAATCTGAAGAAGATCTTCGGCGGCAAGAAGCAGGTCTCGATGTTCGAGATGACTGCTCTGGTCAACAAGCACCTGAAGGCATAGGCGGCCCACCGCCTTCGCGCGCGCATGACGAAGCGCCGCCGGTGTATCGGCGGCGTTTTTTCGTTGCGCGCGGTCTCGTGCGCGCCTACTGCACCACGCCTCTGTAGAGCCAGGCGATGCCGAAGGTCAGCGGCCGGTACTCGACCGACTGAAACTCTGCGCACGCACGCATGAGGCTCGCAAACGCCTCTCCCGACGGAAACGAGGCGGCCGACCGGTCGAGATATTCGTACGCGTCGCGTTTGCCGGTGATCATTCCGCCGATGCGCGGGAGGATCTTGCTGCTGTACCAGTCGTACAGCGAAGCAATGGCGCGGTTCGGCGGCTGCCCGAACTCCACGATGATGACGCGGCCGCGCGGCTTGACCACGCGCGCCAGCTCGGCGATGCCGCGCCCCGGATCGCCGACATTGCGGATACCGAAGCTGATGCTGGCGATGTCGAACGAGTCGTCCGGGTAGGGCAGCGCGGTCACGTCCGCGGTCTCGAATCGGATCTCCGCGCTCTTCCTCCGCGCCAGCTCGATCATCTCGGGGACGAAGTCCGTCCCGATGACCTCTCCTCTCTCGCCCACGGCCCGTTTGAACGCCAGCGCCAGGTCTCCCGTGCCGGTCGCGCAGTCCAGCACGCGGTGGCCCGGCCCCGCCTCCGACCAGCGCACGGCCTGCCGCCGCCAGAGATGGTGCACCCCGCCCGACAGGATCGTATTGGCGCGGTCGTACCGCCCCGCGATCGAGGCGAACATCGTCCGGATCCGTTCGGGCTCGGGACCTTCGAGATGGCCCGGCTTGGTCAAAGCCCGCGGACAATCGCATACCGGCGCGCTCATCGCAATAGAATCTCGCCCGGATGTCACGTGACTTCGCCTTCATCCAGACCTCGCCCGGCCGCGCGTTCGTGGGATGGGGTCCATTCGAGCAGCTTCCGTTCCGGCGCCCCGGCTATCCCGCGTTCTTCATCACCGACTTTTTTCTCGATGAGCCGCGGCCGTGGCGGCACCCGGCGGAGTGGGCGGAGATGCCGCTCCACGAGCTGGCAACCCGCTTCGACAGCCAGGTCACGCCCGAGGTGAACTGGCGGCCCATGCCCGCGGAGCGGGTGGCGGCGGCGATTCACATGGCCCAGCAGTCGATCGAGCTCGGCGAGTTCAAGAAGATCGTTCCCGTGGCATTCGAATACGGGCAGCTGGCCACCCAGGCCAGCCCCTGGAGCTACGTGCTGTCACGCCTGGCGCTGCTGCCGTGCGGCATGTGGGCCTACGGCTTCTCGATCGGCGAAGGCGGCGTGGCCGGCGCAACGCCGGAGGTGCTGTTCCGGTCGCACGGGCGCGGGTATACGACGATGGCGCTGGCCGGAACGCGTCCGGTGGCCCGATCTCGAGAGCTCCTGCAGGATCCGAAGGAGCTGCGCGAGCACCGGCTGGTCGTGGATGACATCGTGCGCCGTCTGGCGCCGTTCGGGAACGTGGAGGTCGGCGCGCTCGGCGTCATGAGCCTTCCCGGCATCGCGCACCTCATCACGCCGGTCTTCTTCATGGAGAACGGCGTGGAGCCGATGTCGTTCAGCGACATGGTGCGCAGGCTCCATCCCACCGCCGCGCTCGGGTTCTCCCCGCGAAACGAGGCCGCGGAGCGCTGGCTGCGCGAATTCGATCGTGACGTGCAGCGCCGCTCGTTCGGCGCGCCCTTCGGATTCGAGGACGACGATCACGCGCAGGCCCTGGTTGGCATCCGCAACATCGAGTGGAACCGTGACCAGGTCCGCATCGGATCGGGCGCGGGCGTGATCGCGGAAAGCGATGCCGCTCTCGAGCTCGAGGAGCTGCGGCAGAAACGCGAGCAGGTGAAGGCGCTCTTCGGTCTCGTCGGCGTCGAAGCGTGGACATGACCAACCTCGAGCGCGCCCGCCGGCTGGTTGCCGATCTGCGCGGCGCCGGCGTCCGCGACTTCTGTGTCTGCGCCGGATCCCGCAACAGCCCGCTCCTGGCCGTTCTGGGCAGCGCCCGCGAGGGGCTCTATTCATTCATCGACGAGCGCAGCGCCGCCTTCTTCGCCCTGGGCCGCGCCAAACGCGATCGACAGCCGGTGGCCGTGGTGACGACGTCCGGCACCGCCGTGGCCGAGCTTCTGCCCGCGGCCGTGGAGGCGTTCTACTCCGCGGTTCCGCTGCTCCTGGTGACCGCCGACCGGCCCGCGCGATTCCGCGGGACGGGAGCCCCGCAGTGCATCGACCAGCTCGGGATCTTCGGCCTCTACGCGGAGACCGACCTTTCGTCCTGGAGCCGCACGAAGCCGCTGCACGTGAACATCGAGTTCGATGAGCCGCTGATCGATGAGTGACATTCCCTTCCGCCGCCCGGTCGTGATCATCGGCGGACTGGCGCAGGAGCATCGCGGCTGGGTGCGCGAGTTCGCCATCACGCTCCATGCGCCGGTTTACGCCGAGGCCACCTCGGGGCTGCGTGAGGACGAGGCGCTGGCCTCGCTTGCCATCACGTCCGGGGAGCGGATGCTGCCGCGCGGCGGGTTCGACGGGGTCATCCGCATCGGCGGCGTCCCGACACTCCGGTTCTGGCGCGATCTGGACGACTCGCTGCGCGAGGTGCCGGTGGTGAGCTACAGCGCCGTGCCGTTCTCGGGATCGAGTCGCGGTGAGCTCCATCCGATGGAGCGGCTGCCGCGCCCCGCGCCGCGCGACCGCGATGAGGCTTTCTTCGCGGCAGACCGCGAGCAGGCCGCGCGCATCGCCGCGATCCTGGATGCCGAGCCGCTGTCCGAGCTGGCCATGGTTCGCCGCTTCTCGAACGAGATGCAGCGCGGCGGACGGCTCTTTCTCGGCAACAGCCTTCCCATCCGCGAGTGGGATCTCGTCGCCTCGCGCGAGCCGCGCGGCATCGAGGTCGGCGCAAACCGCGGGGCCAACGGCATCGACGGCCAGCTCTCGACGTTCCTGGGCTGGTGCCGGCCCGGGCCGAACTATGCGCTCGTCGGCGACCTCACCGCGCTCTACGATCTCAATGCGCCGTGGATCATCCCGCAGCTCGACATCGCAATCGGCATCCGCATCTTCATCATCAACAACGGCGGGGGGAGGATCTTCTCGCGCGTTCCGGCGCTGCGGCGCATCGACGGCGGCGTGCGCGACCGCATCATCGAGAACTCGCACTCTCTTCGCTTCGGGGCGTGGGCGGAGATGTTCGGCATCGAAGACTCGCTCATCGAGCTGCTGCCGGACGACGATGCCAGCCGCCGCGTCTGGGCGCGATACGACGAGATCTGGGGATGATCGTCGCCATTCACGGTTTCTTCGGGCGTCCGGAGGACTGGGACTTTCTTCGCCACGCAGGTCTCGACGTGCAGGCCTTCCCGCTCGACGAGATCCCGCCGTCAGGCGACGTTCTTCTCGGATACTCGATGGGCGGACGACTCGCGCTGCAGGCGCTGCTCGACGGCGCCCGCTACAACCGCGCCGTCATAGTCTCCGCGGGCCTCGGTGGCGCGGATGCCGGCCGCCGTGCTGCCGACGAAGCATGGGCGCGGCGCTTCGAGTCCGACCGGTGGGAGACGCTCGTCGCGGACTGGGAAGCGCAGCCGCTGTTCGGCGGCCACACCATGAATCGGCGCGAGAGCGACTTCGACCGTGCCGCGCTGGCCAGTGCGCTGCGCCGCCATTCGCCCGCTGTCCTTCCACCGCTCAGGCCGCGGCTGCATGAGATCGCCATCCCTCTGCTCTGGATCGCGGGTGAGCGGGACCGGAAGTACGTGGGCGTGGCGCAGGAAGCGGTGGCGCTGCTTCCGAATGCGGAGCTCTGGATCTGCCCCGGCGCCGCCCACCGCGTTCCGTGGGAACAGCCTCACTCCTTCGTGAGGCGCTTGCAGGCGTTATAGTCTCGCCGCTTATGGCTGCCCAGCGCTGGACCACGATTCGGAAATTCAAGGACATCAGGTACGAGCGGACCGGAGACGGGATCGCCAGGATCACCATCAACCGGCCCGAGGTGAGGAACGCGTTCCGTCCGCAGACGGTGACGGAGATGAAGGAGGCGTTCGATCTGGCCCGCGACGACGGCGAGATCGGCGTCGTGATTCTGACCGGAGAGGGGCCGGAGGCCTTCTGCTCGGGCGGTGACCAGCGCGTTCGCGGAAAGGCGGGATACGTCGACTCCAAAGGCATTCCCCGCCTCAACATCCTCGACGTGCAGAAACAGATCAGGAGCCTGCCCAAGCCGGTCGTGGCCATGGTGGCCGGCTATGCGATCGGCGGCGGACATGTTCTGCACGTCGTCTGCGACCTGACGATTGCGGCGGACAACGCGCGCTTCGGACAGACCGGGCCGAAAGTCGGCTCGTTCGACGGCGGACTCGGCGCGTCGTACCTGGCCCGCATCGTCGGTCAGAAGAAAGCGCGCGAGATCTGGTACCTCTGCCGGCAATACGACGCGAAGCAGGCGCTGGAGATGGGCCTCGTCAATGCCGTCGTGCCGCTCAAGAGCCTGGAGAAGGAGACGCTGAAGTGGTGCCGGGAGATGCTGGCGATGTCGCCGATGGCGCTGCGCTGCCTCAAGGCGGCGCTCAATGCCGACTGCGACGGCCAGATCGGCCTCGTCGACTTCGCCGGCAACGCCACGCTCCTCTATTACCTCTCGGAAGAGGCGCAGGAAGGCCGCAACGCGTACGTGGAGAAGCGGAAGCCGGACTTCAAGAAGTTTCAGCGGTTCCCGTGATTCGAGCGTGGCTTCTCGCGTCGCGGCCGAAGACGCTCGCCGCCGCCGTGTCGCCGGTGATGATCGGGACGGCCCTCGTGCTGCGCGATGAGTTGCCTGTCGACTGGCGGCTCGCCGCCTGCGCGCTGCTCGGCGCGATCTTCATCCAGATCGGAACGAACTTCGTCAACGACGCCCTCGACTTCAGGAAGGGCGCGGATACGAGCGAGAGGCTTGGGCCGCTGCGCGTCACGCAGGCCGGTCTGCTCAGCGCCCGGTCGGTATTGCGCGGGGCGTCCATCTGTTTCGTCATCGCCGCGCTCTTCGGGATCCCGCTCGTTCTTCGCGGCGGCTGGCCGCTGCTCGTCATCGGTGTCGCGTCCATCGTCGCGGCGTACGCCTACACGGGCGGTCCCTGGCCGCTCGCGTATTACGGGCTGGGTGAGCTGTTCGTTCTGGTGTTCTTCGGGCTGGTTGCAGTCGGTGGAACGTACTACGTGCTCACGCTCAGCTACACGGCCGCTGCCGCGCTCTGCGGGATCGCGGCGGGGTCGCTGGCGATCGTGCTGCTGGCCATCAACAATCTGCGCGACATCGAGAATGACCGGCGGGCCGGAAAGAGGACTGTCGCGGTTCGCATCGGCGAGGGCGCGGCGCGAGTCGAGGTCGCGGCGGCCGCGCTCCTCCCCTACGCAGCCGTGCTCGCGATTGGAGATCCGTCGCTCCTGCTCGTGACTCTGTCGTTGCCGCTGGCCGTCTTTCTGATCGCTCGTGTCGGCCGAAGCCGCGGCGCTGCGCTGAATCGAAGCCTGGCGCTGGCCGGGGCGCTGCAGTGGGCATTCAGCCTGCTGTTTCTGGCGGGGGCGATGATCTGAAACGGCGCACCGCGGCGACGAGAGCGAAGCAGACCACGGCCCACATCGCATAGCCGGCCACCGCGGCGAGAAAGCGGAAGGGCCCGGGACGGGCCAGATCGGCGAACCACCAGGGAAAACCGCCGCTCCAGATCGTGTAGGTCACGAACAGAAAGAGCGATCCGGCGATGTTGACGGCGATCGCCCCGCGCCACGGCAACGCGAACGGGAGCAGAGGAAAGAGCCACGCAATGTACTGCACGCCGAAGCCCGGCGCGAAGGCGAAGAGCGCCAGCACCATGACGGCGACCGCGTGCAGGATCGAGAACCGCCGCTGTCGTGCCGCCATGACGATCACGGCCGCGATGGCCAGGTAGACCACGAAGCGTCCGTAACCCACGTAAGCGCGCATGACGTCCTGGCCGATCTCGCGCAGCGCCGGGAAGTTCCGCGAGATCGCGAACGCCAGCCCCGGCACTCCCCATTCGTGGGGCAGCCCGCCCGCATATCCGAAGATGTGCTTCACCACGACCAGCCCGCCGGCCATCAGCGCCGGCAGGAACACGGCGGCGGCTGTGCTGCCGAACCCGAGGAGAAAGCGCGTGCGCGCCTCCCGCGCCTGAGCGAGCACGAAGAGCGGCACGAATAGAAACGGGACGACCTTGATCCCGCCGGCCAGAGCGAGCGCGATGCCTGCCAGAAATGGCCGGCCCGACATCGCCAGCGCGGCTGCCACCACCACCAGGGCGATCATGGCCGGGTCGCTGTTGCAGTGAAATGCAGACACGAAGGCGGCTCCGGGAGACAGGAGGACGAAGAGCGCCAGGCGCGGCCCGCCGATGCGATACAGCGCGGCCGCGCAGACTCCATCCGCTGCAACCTGGAAGAGCCGGAAGACGTCCGTGAACGCGAGATGTGTGGCCTGCGCGATCATGTCGACCACGACGATGAGCACGAGGGCGAGCGGAGGATGGTTGACCATCGCGCTCTGCTCGTACGCGCCGCCGATTCCGAAGCGTTTGACCACGGAGAGCCACTGGGTCCAGAAGATCGCGTCGTTCGTGCCGAAAGTGGTCGCGACGAGTGCGAGGCGCACTAACATGGAGGAAAGGCAGAGAACAACGAACGCCCTCGACTGCAGAATGACTCCCATCCCGCTGAATGATGACATGGTGAGTGCGGACATCACGTGATCGACTGGTCCACCGGCGAGACTCACGTTCTGCTGAATCCGCGGCTCCCTGCCTCTGAGAGGAGCGCGCTGGAGAATCTCGTTCGCCGGGCACCGCCGCTCCCCGCGCACCTCTGGCTGGCGACTTCGGGAACGACCGGAGCCCTCAAGATGACCGCGCTCTCCAAATCCGCGATGCTGGCGTCCGCCGCGGGCGTGAACCGTCACCTCGAGGCCACATCGAAGGACACCTGGTGCTGTGTACTCCCGTCGTTTCATGTCGGAGGGCTGGGGATCTACGCGCGCGCCTCGCTGACGCGATCGAAGGTCATCGCATTCGATTGGGATCCGGTCCGGTTCGCCCGCCAGCCTTTCACTCTCTCATCGCTCGTGCCGGCTCAACTGGGCGACCTCGTTTCGGCCGCACTCCGTCCCTTGCCGTCGGTACGGGCCGTGATCCTCGGCGGCGGCGCCGTCCCCGACGTCATCTACGACGCGGCCCGCGCTCTCGGCTGGCCTGTCCTGCCGAGTTACGGCATGACGGAGTGTTGCTCGCAGATCGCCACCGCCACGGGCGAGAGCCGGGTCCTCCGGCTGCTGGGGCACATGCGCGCGCGTGTCGCCGCCGGCGGCCGCCTCGCGTTCGCCGGACCGTCGCTTCTGACCGGCTACGCAACCGCGGACGGCTTGGCCGACCCGAAGCGCGACGGCTGGTTTGTCTCCGAGGATGTGGGGGATGTGGAAGGGGACACGCTGCGAGTTCGGGGACGCTCGGCCGACTTCGTGAAGATCGGCGGGGAGTCGGTCGACCTCCAGCGTCTCGATGCGGTGCTGGACAGCATTCGGGGTGACGTGGATGCCGCCGTAATCGCCGTCGAAGACGAACGCCTCGGGTCCGTGATTCACCTGGCCCTGGCCGGCGATGACGCGGAAAAGATCGTGGAAACGTTCAATGAGCGAGTGCTGCCTTTCGAGCGCATTCGAGCGGTGCATCGCGTTCAAGAGGTGCCGAGGAGTCCTCTGGGCAAGCTGCTGCGGCAGCGTCTGGCTGCTGAGATTCAATGATCGAGGTTTTTCTTACAGTCGCGGGGGTCGCGGTTCCGTCGCTGCTGGTAACGCTGGCGGTGCGTCGCTGGCTGGAGAGCGTTCCGTGGCGCATCGTTTTTCTGTTGCTGGCGATGACGTTCGCCTTCATTGCGCGCGGCGTTTTCACGCCCGATATGCCCGTTCCGCTCGACGAGGTCGTGCGCGGCTATCCGTATCGCGGGCTCTTCGGCGACGTGCAGTCGAAGAATTACCTCACCAATGACACCGTAAAGCAGATCCTGCCGTGGATGCAGACGGTCCGCGAGCAGTTCTCACAGCGCCGCGCGCCATTGTGGAACCCTCATCTGTTCTCCGGATACCCGCTGCTGGGAAACGGGCAGTCCGCGCCGTTCTCGCCGGTGTTTCTGGCCACGCTGTTCGTGCCGTTGCCGAAGCAGATGGTGGCCATGGCCGGCGTCAAAGTGTTCCTGGCGCTGCTCTTCGGATACCTGCTGATCCGGCGCGAGGGGGCCGGCGTGCCGGCCGCACTGTTCGGCAGCACGCTGTTCGCGTTTGCAATCTTCAATAACGCCTTTCTCTACTATCCGATGACTGCCGTGACGCTGCTGCTGCCCGCGGCCGCGTACTCGACTCTGCTGTGTCTGCGCCGCCCGAGCGCCGCGCCTGCCGTCGCGCTGGCGCTCACCGTGGCCTCGCTGCTCGCCGGAGGGCATCCCGAGAGCGTCGTCCACGTCGTGATGGCAGTCCTGGTCCTCGTGTTCGTGGAGGCGGTTGCTCCGCAATGGGACGTGGAGCGCTTTCGACTCCGCGATCTCCTTCGCGTGACCGCTGCCGCCGTCCTGGGTGTCGTCGTGGCCGCCCCTGCGTGGGTCCCTGTGCTCGAGCAGGCCATGGTCAGCCTGCGCATGCTCGCCGTGCAGACGACCGAGCTCGGCCCGTTTCCGCGTAACACGTTATGGGCAATGCTCAACCCCGACGGCTTCGGCAATCCAGCCCATGGCAACTACGGCTGGATCATGTCCTACACCCACGTCGCCTCCGTGTACCTCGGGCTGATCGCCACGGTGTTGTTGCCGGCCTCCCTCTTCTCGGCCCGGGCCACGCGACGGGACCGGATCCTGTTCGTCGCGACGGTGGTGTTCTTTCTGATCGGGATGATCTGGACGCCGCTCGGTCACTTCTTCTCGAACGTCCAGCCGATGTCGTGGATCGCGCACGATCGCCTGCGCTTTGTCGTCTGTTTCCTCGCCGGCATCCTGACTGCCCGCACGATCACGCGGTTTCGCAATCACGATCTCTTCTGGAGCCTCGCTGCCACGGCAGTCGTTCTGCCGCTGGCCGTTTACGTGTTCATCAGGATGTATGGCGTCACGCTGACGCCGGTCTCCGCGGTGGGCATTGTGGCGCTCGTCGCATTCTGGGCCGGCGTCCTGGTGAGACGGGCGCATGCCGCTGTTTATGCATTTGTGCTCACTGCAGTCGAGCTCTTTGTATTTACGCTCGATTACAACGCGATGACGGATCGCCGCTACTATGCCCCTCAGCTGCCCATTATCGAGGCGCTGAAGCAGTTCGCGGGCGCCGCTCCTCCGGAGCCGTTTCGCGTATTGGGGCTGGACTGGGTCCTGCTGCCGAACGCGGCCGCCCATTACGGGCTCGAAGACGTGCGGGGAAGCGACCCGATGGAGTGGGCGGATTACGTGAGATTCTTCCGCGTGGCGGAGGTCAGGGACGAGTCGATCGACGTGAAGCGCATCGTCGATCCGACGGCGGTGGCGATCGATTTTCTGAACGTCCGTTATCTGATGACCGAGCCCGGGGCCGGCCTGGGAGGACGCTGGCAGCGGCTCTACAGCGGGCCGGACGGCGAGCTCTATGAGAACGGCAATTTCACCGCACGTTTCTTCGTCCCGAAGCTTTTGAGGCGGGTGAGTCCCGCGGACTGGGAGCGGGAGATCAACCGGGACGACTTCCGGCAGACGCCCCTCGTGTCCGGCAGGGGGCTCGATCCGGTGATCATCAATCCGGCCGACGTGACGGTGACGACCAAGGTCAGCGGGCCGACGGAGTTCCGCGTACGGGTGACCGCGCCGCAGCAGACGGTGGTGGCCTCGAGTCAGCCGGCGATGAGGTGGTGGGACGTGCGGGTGAATGGAGTCGAGGCGCCGGTGCTGCGGGTCAACGGGGCGTTTATCGGGTTCGTGGTGCCGGAGGGCTCATCCGATGTGCGGGTGAAATACCGGCCTCTGCCTTATTACGCGGCGCTGGGAGCGTCGGCGCTCGGGTTCCTGGTGCTGTTGGGGTATGCGTTTCGGCTGGCTACGACGTGGAATAGGGCTGTGGGGGAGGGGGGTTCTGCTGGGTCCTCGCGACGAGGGTTCGATCTCTCAACTGAGCGGTAAATCGAGGATGCACAACAAGTTGTGCAGGATTCGATGGAATAGACCGGCGGGGTGGGGCGTTCTCGATCATCCTGAGCGGCAAAGGGCTTCGAAGATCCCGGTTGTGCCGGCCCGGCAAGGGGGTGGCGAAATCGGAAATATCGAGTCCTGGTAACGAGTTAGAACAGTTCCCGGTGATTGACAGGGCAGCGGGCGAAACTTAGACTTTCCGGTCCCTGCAGCGAAGCGGCTCACGATCTTTCCAACCCCGAACAACCTCCGATTCATGCGCATCCGGGTCAACCGGAATGGGTTCGCAGCGCGGAAACATTCCGCTTGACACGGAGGGAAGCGGACGGCAAACTGGCCGCCCTTTTCCGACGGGAGTCGGTTCTTTGACAACTGAATAGGATAGCAAGACAGACAACGTGATTCCTTTCGAGAATCAGTCGCGCGCGAGCAATCGTGTGCGGTGATCTCAAAAAGAAGCAAAGTTCGTTTTCAATGACGAACCGAATAACAAGATCAGACGTTCACACGTCTGAGGCCAATCAAGTCTTCATTTAAAGCAGTCGCAAGACTGCACAATTAAACTGGAGAGTTTGATCCTGGCTCAGAATGAACGCTGGCGGCGTGCTTTACACATGCAAGTCGAGCGAGGCGGCCCGCAAGGGTCAGTCGAGCGGCGAACGGGTGAGTAACACGTGGATGATCTACCCTGAGGTGGGGGATAACCCGGGGAAACTCGGGCTAATACCGCATATGACCGCGAGGTCAAAGGGGGGTCGCAAGATCTCTCGCCATAGGAGGAGTCCGCGTCCGATTAGCTAGTTGGTAGGGTAATGGCCTACCAAGGCGACGATCGGTAGCCGGCCTGAGAGGGTGATCGGCCACACTGGAACTGAGACACGGTCCAGACTCCTACGGGAGGCAGCAGTGGGGAATTTTGCGC
>DATKCA010000085.1:0-10381 GCA_035544675.1 Thermoanaerobaculia bacterium
CCGAATTGCTGAGCCGTGCCGAGCGATACCTGCGCAGAGGCGGGCGTCGCTACGAGCAGGAGGACAGCGCAGGAAATGACCGAGACGATCGAGGCGAAGTTCGGCTGGAGGTTTGGCAGTTGTCCTGTGCGCATGGCCCGAATAATATCAAAGGTACCAACCCTTGGCTGCTGAAATAGTTCAATTGGAAACCGGTGACATTTTTGGCGGACGAGGCGATGCCGGGATGAACGAAGGACCCGCTCCAGGTGCGATACTCTTCCCGCGTTGACGGGCCGCCCCGAATCATGTCCGCCGAACTCCTCCGGTACTACGCGCGACGCGCACAGGAATACGAGGAGATCTACGCGAAACCCGAGCGGCAGTCCGATCTCGACCGGGTGCGCGCGTGGCTGCACGATGAACTGAGCGGATGCCGCCTGCTCGAGCTCGCCTGCGGGACCGGCTACTGGACGGAACGGCTCGCGCCGGTGACGAAGTCCATTCTGGCAACCGACGCCGCTGCCGAGGTTCTCGAGATCGCCCGAAAGAAGGCGTATCCGCCCGGCCGTGTGCGCTTTGCGATCGCCGACGCGTACGATCTCCCCGCTCTGGCCGGAGCGCTCGACGCGGCCCTGGCCGGCTTCTGGTGGTCGCATGTACCGTTGGAACGCCTGCCTTCGTTCCTTCGTGGTCTCCACGGCCGGCTCGGGCCAACTGCGCGCGTCGTCTTTGTCGACAACAGGTATGTCCCTGGGAGCAGTACAGCCATCGCGCGTCGCGACGCCGGCGGAAACACCTACCAGCAACGGCGGCTCGCCGGCGGAGGCGAGCAGGAGATCCTGAAGAACTTTCCAACCGCTGCGGAGATTGCGACAGTCCTCGAGCCCGGCTCGAGCGAGCTGCGGATCATGGAGCTCGAGTACTACTGGGGCGTCAGCTACCGGATCGGCCCGGCCGCCAAAACGAGCAGAGAGGTCGGATGATGACTGCCGGCAAGCCGGCCGATGCGACCGGAAAGGGCCGCCGGGCCGGCGGCGCTCCACTCAGGGCTGCTTCTCCGGGTGGAGGACGCCGAGGACGTAGCGCGTGCGGTCGAGGTACCGGTTCGCGGCGGCCTGGATCGAGTCGCGCGTGATGGCCTCGATGCGCTTGTCGTGCTGCAGCACTTCGTTGAAGTCGAGATCGTTCGTGGCCAGGAACTCCAGCTGGTACGCCCAGAAGCCGTTCTGCTTCAGCTCCACCTCGCGCGCGCGGCGCTGCATCTCGCGCACCCGGTCGACGTGATCCTGCGAGGGCCCTTCGACTTTGATCTTGTCGATCTCGTCGAACGCCGCCTTGATCAGCTCCTGGACGCGCTCTGGATCGGCGGTGAAGCTGATGCTGAAGCTGTACTCCTCCTCCGGGTGTCTCGAGAGGAATGCGCCGACTCCCACGCCGTAGACGCCGCCGCGATCCTCGCGCAGCTCTTCGCGCAGCCGTATCCGAAGCACCGCGGCCAGCGACGCGATGACATGGCTCTCCGCCAGACTCCACTTCGCGGGACCGTGGAAGACGATCCTGACGCTGCTCCGCGGCTCGATGCCCTTCTCGACGTTCACGGTCTGCACGCCGGCCGGCTGCCGGACGCCGACGTTCCGCCAACTCTCGGCGCGGCGCGTCGCGGGAAGACCGGCCACCCACTTTTCGACGAGCGGGCGCATCGTGGCGATGTCGAAGTTGCCGACGAAGGTGAAGACGAAATCGGACGCGTCGGCAAACCGGTCGCGGTAGAAAGCGAGCGCTCGCTCGACGTCGATGGCGTCGAGATCCGCCAGCGTCAGGAACCGCCTCCGCGGGTGATCCTGCGTCAGCACCTCGTTCATCTTCCGGGCAAACAGGAAACCGGGAGATGCCTCCTGATTCTCGAGCTGGCCGCGCAGCCGCGAGGTCAGGGCGGCGAAGGCGTTGTCGTCACTGCGCGCGGCGGTCATGCGAAGGTAGAGAAGCTCGAACATCGTCTCGAGATCGCGCGGGGAGGCGGCGCCGCGGAGTCCTTCAGACAGCTCGCCGATGAAGGGGCTGACCGAGACCGCCTTGCCGGTGAGCGCTTTCCCGAGCTCGGTCGTGTCGAATCGTCCCGCGCCCATCTGCGCGACGATGTCGGCCGCGCGCGACGCCGTGAAGTGAATGGAGTCGGGCGCGAGCGACTGTCCGCCCGGGCTCCACGCTCGCAGCAGGACCTGCTCGTTGCGGAAGTCTGTCGGCTTCAGAAGCACGACCGCGCCGTTCGACAGCCTCCAGCGCGTGACGCCGACGCCGGCAAACTCGTTCTCTTCGACGATCCTGCCGGCCTCCGGCTCCTGCGCCACGAGCGGCTCCTCACGCACGCGGTCGACCCACGGCGTGACTGCCACCCGGTCCGCATCGGCGAATACGGCGAGGAGCTGTTTCTCCTCCGGAATGCGCGCCTCCTGTTTTTCCGGACCGCTCACGAGAATCACCCGGTTCGTGTCCGTGATCCACTGCCCGGCTCGCTGGTTGACCTCGGCCAGCGTGATGCCCGGGAGGAGCTCGTTGAAGACGTCGCGCGTGTACGCGATGCTCGGCACCGCATCTCCCTCCAGGAAGTGCTCCACGTATTGCGATGCGAATCGCGCCGACTCCTGCTTCTCGCGGTCCTCGTACGTGCGCTCGATGTTGCGCAGGAAGGAGATCCTGGCGCGCTCGAGCTCCGTCTGCGTGAACCCGTGCGTCTCCACGCGCCGCGCTTCCGTGAGCAGCGTGGAGAGCCCGCGCTCGACGCCGCCGTTGCCGACGCGCGCGCTCAGCCGGTACGTCGACTTCGTGCGGCCGAGGGACCCGGAGGCGGCGAAGGCGCTGAGATAGGGAGGGTTCTCGACCTGCCCGAGCTCGCGGAGCCGCGCATTCATCATGGTGTGGTACAGCGCGTCGACGAGCGCCTGGCGCAGGTCGCCCACCGTCCGGCGCCGCACCGGCGGCCGTTTGTATTCGACCCGCACGCCGATGGACGTCGCTTCCGGATCGGTCACGACACTGACCAGGGTCTCGTTGTGATCGGGAATCTGGAACTCCGTCCGCGCCGGCGGATCGCTGGCTGCCGGAATGCCGCCGAACTGCTCCCGGATGAGGGCCTCGATGCGATCGGCATCGAAGTCGCCGACGGCGATGACTCCGGTCAGGTCCGGCCGGTACCAGTGGCGATAGAAGTTCCGGAGCTGCTCGACGGGAGCGTTCTCGAGCGTTTCCTTGATTCCGATCGGAAGCCGCTCGGCGTACTTCGATCCGTGAAAGACGACGGGGAACTGCTTGTCGCGGATGCGGCCGCTGGCGCTGCGGCCGAGCCGCCACTCCTCGACGACGACGCCCCGCTCCTTCTCGACTTCGTCCGGCGCGAACGTCACGGCTGTCGCCCAGTCGTGGAGGATGTGAAATGCGGTGTCGACGATCTTCGGGTCGTCGGTCGGGATCTGCAGCATGTACACGGTCTCGTCGAAGCTCGTGTAGGCGTTGACGTCCGGCCCGAAACGCATGCCGATGCGCTCGAGGTAGTTCACGAGCTCCTGTTTCTCGAAGCTCTCCGTGCCGTTGAACGCCATGTGCTCGGCGAAGTGCGCGAGACCGCGCTGCTCGTCGCTCTCCAGAACGGAGCCGGCGTTGATGGCCAGCCGCAGCTCGGCGCGGTTCTCAGGCTTGCGGTTGGTGCGGACGTAGTACGTCACGCCATTCGGCAGAGTGCCGCGACGAACTTCCGGATCGAGCGGAATCCGCTCGGCGAGCCGGTCCTGCGTCCGGGGGACCGAGCTGGCGCAGGCCGCGAGAAGAAACGCGAGGAGGAGGGCGGGAAGGCGGCGGTTCATGCCGCCAGCTTAATGGAGGAAATATGCATGCGGGTAACGGATGGAGCGCGGGTGTCGCTACGCGCTCCGTCTTCGCGACAGGAGGTAGCTGACGAACGCCGCCCCCGCCCCGGCCGCCACCCACAGCAGCAGCGTGGCCGACTCCCGGAAGCCGAAGTAGAGCATCCACACGCCGGCCAGGAAGTGGATCGCCGCGGCGATGACCGAGCCGGTGTCCGGCTTTGGCAATGCGCGCGGCCGGAACCACAACGCGATCAGCGACAGGCACGTCAGCGCCGAGAACAGCGTGAGGATGGCGCCGATGCTCAACAGGATCGTGCGCACCTCGTGCGTGAACACGATGATCAGCGCCGCGACGCCCTGCAGGATCACCGAGCCGATCGGCGGCATGCCTTCGCGGCCGCGGAGCGCGCGCGGGAGAAAGCCGTCGGCGGCCATCGCCGCATAGACACGCGGGCCGGCCAGGATCATCGCGCTCATCGCCGAGATGAACGCCACGATGATGAGGACCGACATCACCGCGGCGCCTCGAGCGCCCAGGAGATCGGTCATCACGAGGTGCCCGAGGGTGATGCGGGCGGTCTCGTAGGTGAACACCACGGTGGCGCGCTCCGGCGTCAGGTTCGCGACCAGGATCCAGTTCAGAATGAGATAGAGAACGGCCACGAATGCGCAGCCGATCAGCATGGCGCGAGACACGTCGCGCGGTGAGCGGAACTCCTCCGCCGCATACGCGGCCGCGTTCCAGCCGCTGAACGCGAAGGCGATGAAGAACAGGCTTCCCATGAACGGCGCCAGCGGGAACTCGCCCGTCCGGTTCGGGGCCTGCCACTGTGGCCAGTCCATCGACCCGAGAGAGAGGCCGATGAAGACGAAGGCCAGGATGAGGATCAACTTCACGACTACGAGAACGTTCTGCGTGCGCCGCGACCACGTCAGCCGCGCCGCGTGCAGCGCCGTCAGGGCGACGATCAGGGCCACGGCCACGGCCAGCGGCTCGACGGCCGGGAGCAGAATCTTCAGGAACGCGCCGGCCACGAGCGCGTCCAGCGCGATCGGCGCCGCAAACCCGACCAGCAGCGAAGTCCATCCCGCCGCGTAGCCGGCGAAGGGGTGCAGCAGGTCGGAGAGATAGCGATACTCGCCGCCGGACCGCGGCACGATCTGCGCGAGCGTTCCGTAGGCGCGCGCCCCGGCCAGGGCGATGATGCTGCCGACGACCCAGGCCAGGAGGATCCACTGCGGGTCGAGGTCCTGGGCCATGAATCCGGCGGACAGGAACACGCCGGCGCCGATCATGTTCGCGATGACGATGCCGGCGCCCGACCACAATCCGAGAAATGCTGTTTTCGGGGCGATTCCGCATCTTAAACTACGCCATGCGAAAGTGGCTGTGGCCCCTCGTCGTCGTCCTGCTCGCCGTCGCCGTCCTGTCGTTGATCGTTGCGCTGCAGCGGGAGAGAGCGCAAACCGCCGTTCTCGACACGCGGCTTTCGTCGCAGATGCGCCTGCTCGCGCAGGCCGGCCGCGTCGAGACCTGGAAGACAAGCGCGGCCCGCGCCCGGGACGACGTTTACCGGAAGGAGGTCACCGACCGCTTCCACCAGGTCTACTACGACGGTCAGTCGTGGGAACAGAACGTCTGGCTGGGCGTGAAAGCGCAGCAGAACCCGAACGACGTCTGGATCATCCAGGAGCTCATCCACGAGCAGAAGCCTGACTTCATCGTCGAGACGGGGACGCTCCAGGGCGGGAGCGCACTGCTCTGGTTGACGATCCTAGAACAGGTGAATCCGAACGCGCGCGTGGTCACGGTGGACATCGAGGACCAGGTGACGACGGCACGCGATCATCCTCTATGGAAGAAGGTCGACGTCGTTCTGGGCAGTTCGACCGACGCGCGGGTCATCGCGGAGGTGAAGCGCCGCGTCGGCAACGGGAAAGTGCTGCTGATTCTCGACTCGCTGCACACGCGCGACCACGTCCTGCGCGAGCTGGAGCTGTACTCGCCGCTGGTCGGCGTGGGCGGCTACATCGTGGTGCAGGACTCGAACCTCAACGGCAGGCCGGTGATGCCCGAGTATGGTCCGGGCCCGGGCGAAGCGGTCGACGACTTTCTGGCGAAGAACAAGAGCTTCGTGCAGGACCGCCAGCGCGAACGGCTCCTGATGACGATGCATCCCGGCGGGTATCTGAAACGCGTGTCGTAAGGCACGCCTACCGCCCTTCGCCCGGATTCCTCGCTACGCTCGGAATGACGCCAGGAACTCTCGCACCGCGGGGGAGATCAGCTCGTAGTCGATGAGGAACGTGTCGTGCCCGTACGGGGACGACATGCACTCGAGCTGCACGGGGACACCGAGGTCCCGCATGGCCTCGGCGACGTGTGCGGTGGCGCTGGGAGGGAACAGCCAGTCGGTGTCGAACGACACGAGGAGCGTCCTCCCGCGCCAGTTCGCGAACGCGTTTGCCAGACTGCCGTACTGCTCGTCGAGGTCCATCTCGTCCATGGCCGCCTGCACGCGGATGTAGGAGTTCGCGTCGTACAGGGCGGCGAACTTCTTTCCCTGATACTCGAAGTACGAGTCGATCTCGAACTGCCTCGTGTCCCCTCTGCGCCGCCGGCCGAACTTCGTCTGCAGCGCCTGTGCGGAGAGATACGTCATGTGCCCGAGCATGCGGGCGACCTGCAGCCCGCGCAGCGGCTCGGGGTGGTCGTAGTAATCGCCGCCGTTGAAGCGCTGGTCGGTCTCGATGATCTTGCGCCCCAGGATGTGCCAGGCCATGCCGGCGACCGGGACGGCGGAGCCGGCGGCCATGGCCATGATCGAGTCGGCGGCGTCGGGATACATCGCCGCCCACATCAGCACCTGCATGCCGCCGAGCGATCCTCCGGCGATCGAGCGCAGCCGCTCGATACCGAGCGCGCGCAGGACGAGCCTCTGTGACTCGACCATGTCCTCGATCGTCGGCCACGGATAGGTGGAGCCATAAGGCACTTCGGTAGCCGGGTTGATCGACTTCGGCGCGGTCGTGCCGAACGGCGATCCGGGCAGATTCACGCAGACGACGAAGTGGCGGTCGAGATCGATGGCCTTCCCGTAGCCGACCAGACCGTCCCACCACCCCGGACGATCGTCCGCGGCTTCGCTGCGCCTTCCGGCAACGTGCGCGCTGGCGGAGAGCGCGTGACAGACGAGGATGGCGTTCGACTTCTCGGCGTTCAGCTCCCCGCACGTCTCATAGACGATCGTGAACGGCGCGATCGTCTGCCCGTGCGTGAAGCGGAACCCGTCCTCCAGGACGAGTTTCTTCGGCGGCGCGGCGATGAACGTGTTGCCGGTCGTCGAGCTCAGATCCGCGGGTCCTTCGGTATCACCAGCCACAAGACGATATACACGATTGTGCCGGGAAAACCAGCGGAGAGGACCGAAACGACCACATAGAGGAAGCGGACCCAGGTCGGGCTCCAGCCCAGCCACTCCGCGATTCCACCGCACACACCGGAGATGATGCTCGAGCGTCTCGAGCGATACAGCGGCATTGTCAGCCTCCTTCCCGCTTCAGCTGCCCTTCGTAGATACGTCGCACCTCGTCGATGGTTGAGATCTGCTCCACCGTCTTGTCGTCCCGGATCCTGGCGATGCGCGGGAACCGGAGAGCGTAGCCTGACTTGTGCCGTTTCGACTCCTGAATCCGGTCGAACGCGATCTCCAGCACGATCTGAGGCTCGACCGTGTGCACGGGGCCGTGGCGGCCGGTCGTGGTCGATTGGAAGTGCGCGGTGAGCCGGTCGATCTCCGCGTCGGTCAGTCCCGAGTACGCCTTGCCGATGTTGACGAGCTCGGCGTCGCGCCGGACCGCGAACGTGTAGTCGGAGAGGACGGCGCGGCGCTTGCCGTGACCGTACTCGGCCGCGGTGACGACGCAGTCGAGCGTGGCCAGCGCCTTCTTGTACTTGAGCCACGACTTGCCGCGCCGCCCCGGCGTGTAAATCGAGTCTGGAGCCTTGATGACGAGACCTTCGTTCGCGCGCGCGCGTGCGGCATCGAAGAGCTCGTCGATGTGGGCGGCGTCGCGGATGGGGGACTGGGTGGAGGGGAGGATGCCTGGCGACGTCCCAACGGTTTGTGCGAGCTTCGCGAGCCGCTCCGAGAGCGGCAATTCGAACAGCGGCTCGCCGTCGAGATACAACAGGTCGAACGCGAAGAAGACGACCGGCGCCGCGGACAGCAGTTTCTCGGAGATCTTCTTGCGGCCGAGTCGGGTCTGGATGACGGCGAAGGGGAGGATGCGGTCGCTGAAGGCCACGATCTCGCCGTCGAGAATGACGCCGCGTCCCAGCTCGAGCGCCGCGCTGGCGATCTCAGGGAAGCGATGCGTGACGTCGTCGAGCGTCCGCGAGTAGATCTTCACCTCGCCGCCGCCGGAGTGAATCTGGGCCCGGATGCCGTCGTATTTGTCGTCGGCGAATGCGCCGGCGCCGAGGGCGGCTACGATCTCGGCCGGGTCCTCCTCCGGCTGGGCGAGCATGAACGCGAACGGGTGAAACAGCGACATCTTCGCGGTGCCCAGCGCATCGCTTCGCGCCAGCAGCGCAGCGGCGCCGATGTCGCCGGTGAACATGTTCGCGCGCCGCACCGCCTCGAGCTCGCGGCCGAATGCCTTCGCCACCGCGGACTCGACGAGGCCCTCCTGCAGGCCGATGCGGAACTCGCTCTGCAGGATCTTGACGATGAAGCGCGCGCCCTGCGCGTCGACCTTGCGGAAGAGGCCTGCCAGGATCGCTTTCTTCTCGTTCGCGCCGGATGTCGCGGCGAGAAGGTCGAAGTGCTCGCCGAGCTCCGGGAGGGTGATCGTCCGGCCGTCATCGGGGAACAGCTCGGCGACTGTGTCGCCCAGATCGGCGTACTTCGGCCAGGCCGCCCAGAGCTCGTCCTGAGTCTTTCCGGTCGCTTCGACGACGGCATCGGCGATGGTGGCGTAGCCGACGCCGGTGACTCTCTGCTCGCGCCGCGGGAAAGGGGAGCCGGAGAAGAAGACGACGGCACGCTCGAGCGAGGCGTCGTCGAGCCCGTGGAGATAGTCAGCGAGGACCTTCTCCTTGACGTTCTTTTTGGTCGTACCGGCGATGGTGTTGGCCGCCACAGTGAAGTCAGAAAGCATGCGATAGAATCTGCCGCGCAAATTACACACCACAGGGGTTTTAAGATGAAAACGAAAGTCACGGTCGTGGGCGGCGGAAACGTCGGAGCCACAGTGGCGCAGGGAATCGCGCAGAAGGAACTGGCCGATGTCGTGGTCGTCGACATCATCGAAGGCGTGCCGCAGGGGAAGGCCCTCGACCTCATGCAGACGGCGCCCGTCGAGAAGTACGACTCGATCCTCACCGGCACGAACGGCTATGAAGGCACGGAAGGCTCGGACGTGGTGGTCATCACGGCCGGACTGCCTCGCAAGCCGGGGATGAGCCGCGACGACCTGCTGTGGAAGAACGAGGAGATCGTCGGCGCCGTCACGCGCGAGGTCGTCAAGCGCTCGCCGGACTGCATCCTCCTCATCGTCTCCAATCCGCTCGACGCGATGTGCGAGGTGGCGCGCCGGGTCTCGAAGTTCCCGCGCGAGCGCGTCATCGGCATGGCCGGCGTGCTCGACTCGGCCCGGATGCGCGCGTTCATCGCCATGGAGCTCGGCGTCTCCGTCGAAAACACCCACGCCTTCGTCCTCGGCGGCCACGGAGACACGATGGTGCCGCTCCCGCGCTACTCGACGGTCGCGGGAATCCCGATCACCGAGCTGATCTCGAAGGAGCGGATCGAAGCGATCGTCGATCGCACGCGCAACGGCGGCGCCGAGATCGTGAATCTGCTGAAGACATCGGCGTGGTACGCGCCGGGCGCGGCGACCGTGGAGATGGTCGAGGCGATTCTGAAAGACAAGCGCAAGATCCTCCCTTGTGCCGTCTATCTCCAGGGAGAGTATGGATACAGCGACCTCTTCGTCGGCGTGCCGGTGAAGCTCGGGCGCAACGGAATGCAGGGAGTCATCGAGATCAAACTCTCCACAGAGGAGAAAAAGGCGCTCGATCACTCGGCGGCGGCGGTCAAAGAATTGGTCGACAAGCTGAAGACTCCCGCGTAAAAGCGAATCAACCACGTAAGACACAGAGAGCACAGAGAGAACCTCTGTGTCTCTGTGTCTTTTTATTCGCGGTAAAATGCGCTGAAGGTCCTCGGGACAAATGAAAAAACTCGTCATCGACATCGAGACCGTCGGCACTCCCTGGGAGGCGCACGACCCGTACGTGCGCGAATACCTCATCAAGGGGATGAACGACGCGGAGGCGGAGGAAGAGAAACGGCGCGGAGCGCTCTCGCCCTTCACCGGAAAGATCGTGGCCATCGGCGTGGTGAACGCGGAGACGAAGAAGTCGTGCGCGTTCTTCGAAGTCCCCGGGCAGACGGAAGTGATCACCGAGCGCGACGGGATGCGGACGCTGATCTCCGGCAGCGAGAAGCAGATGCTGGAGAAGTTCTGGGAGT
>DATKCA010000086.1:0-3359 GCA_035544675.1 Thermoanaerobaculia bacterium
CTTCCGACCTCGCCCGACCACGCAACGAGCTTTCACTCGGATGAATGGAACGGAGCCCTCGGCTCGGAGCCGCTGAATGCTCGAGTCCAGAGGGAAAATCTCAACGCCACACCTGTCAGCGATGTGCGCCACGATTCGCTCCGGGAGGGCTATACCTCACCGGCCGGCGACGGCTCCGTCAAGGACAAGCTGCATTCGATCACTGACAAAGCCCATGAAAAACTCCATGAGACCAAGGAGAGCATCCGACCCGTTCTACGGGAGAAGGTCGACGCGATCCGGACTCCGGTCCGCAACAAAGTTGCTGAGCTGCGCCCTGAGGTCGATGAGAAGATTCACACCGCAAAGCAGTCCAGCCGCAGCGCCGTCGAGCAGGCGAAATCGTTCCTGCGACGGAATCCTGCAATTCTGCCGGGCATCACGACCGCTGTCGGTCTGGTTGCCGGCATGATGGCGCGGCGCGCACTTCGCCGGCGCAAGCCCCTCGGTGTCGTCATTGTGGAACCGAAGGCGGGCGCGACAGCCCCAGTCTGTTAAATCATGTTGAAGGAGCGCGGCCAGCGTCGCGCTCCTTCTCTTGTCAGCATCAGTCCGTCGGTCTAGCATGGCCCGCATGTCCTCCCCGACCGATTCAGTTGCACCCCCTCTCAGCGCCCGGGCGGCGCGCCTGAGCTCGTTCGTTGCCGAACGATTCCCATTTGCTCTTCCCGCCCTGCAGCGCGCTCTGCAACTGGCCTCCGATCAACCCGAGGACGATTTCTCGAGCGACTCCATGCGGCCGTCGCTCGAACGCGCAGTTCGCGAACTTCTCACCGAAGCCGGCGTCGAGCACGAACAGATCCCTGACACGACGCCGAGAACCTCAGCGACGACGCGTCTCAACCATGCAGTCGACGAGCTTCTCGACGCAGTCGATGGTTTCCTTCGACGCGAGGCCATATCAGCCTCCCTCACCCCCGATGAGCGACGCGAGATCCTGCGCGGCATGATTCTCACCCGCGCCACCGACAACCGCCTCAAGGCATTCTTCAGCGGCGGCGAAGTCCGCTACGGCCGCGGCTCGTTCCAGGGAAAGGGGTTCCGCTCGCTGGGGCAGGAGGCGATCTACGCTGCGGCCATCCGGCTCAAGCGCGGTGAGAGCTTCACATCCGAGGGTGGATGGCGCGGGGATGTCGTGGCGCCGTTGATTCGCGATCTCGGCGTTGCACTTGCGATGAGTCCGACGGGCGAGATGGTACGCGGTGTCCTCAGCGCGCAGATGGCGAAGGCCGGTCCTCCGATGAACGGGAAGGATCTGCACGTCGGCGACTTCTCGCGCGGAGTTCTTCCCGCTTCAGCGCCCCTGACTATTTCGACGCTTACCGCCTGCGGCCTGGCGATGGCTTTTACGCGCGAACAGGCTACAGGCGCCGACGGACGCGTCGCCTTCTCGTTCATCGGCGAAGGCGGATCCTCGCTCGGCGAATGGCATGAAGCGATCAATCTTGCGGCAGCGCGAAAATTGCCGATCGTCTTCTGCATCCAGAACAACCAGACGGCGCTCGCGACACCCCTGAATGAACAGACCGCCGTACGCGTCTTTGCCGACAAGGCATCCGGTTACGGCATCCCGGGCGTTACCATCGACGGAACGGATCCCGATGCGATCGCCGCAACATTCACCTGGGCCGCAGAACGCGCGCGCAGTGGCGAGGGTCCGGCCCTCATCGAGCTCGTCGCCATGCGAATGTGCGGCCATGCACATCACGACGACATGCTCTACCTCGGGAAAGAACCTCCGATCTCCTGGGATTATCCGAAGCCCACCGAGCAGGGTTACGCCGACCGTGAAGCGTACGCATGGTGGAGCGAGCGCGACCCGATTCGAACCTACGCGGCGCGCCTCGAGTCGGAAGGCCTGATTACGGGCGATGACGTCGAGAACTGGAAGAAGGAAGCGGAAGGTCTCGTCGAGTCCGAAGCGCGAAAAGTGATCGATAGCCCATGGCCCGCAGCCGAGCTCGCGGGCACGGGAGTCTTCGCCGACGAGCCCGAGAGACGGCGAATCGAAGTGCTCGATGGATACAGAGAGACACCCCGCGGTCTGCCCGAACTGGACACCGGTCCACCATTCGAGAGTGGAGGACGAACGTTACTCGATGCCGTGATGCTCGGCGTCGGCGACGCGCTGCGAAGCGACCCCCGCGTGTTCGTCTATGGCGAGGACGTCGGCGGAAAGTACGGAAATGCGTTCCTGTTGCTGCGGCCGCTGCTCGAAGAGTTCGGTGACCGGATCCTGAATTCGACGCTGGCTGAGGGTGGCGTCCTTGGCGTATGCATCGGAGCGGCCCTCGGCGGACAGCGTCCGATCGGCGAGATCCAGTTCAACGATTTCGTCGCGACCGGCTTCAACCAGCTCGTGAACAACGCGGCGAAGATGCGGTACCGCTGGGGCGGTGGCGTGCCGATGGTCGTACGCATGCCGTGGGGCGGGCTGCGCCACGCGGGGCCGTATCACAGCCAGAACACGGAGGCGTGGTTCTACCGCACGCCGGGCCTGAAGATCGTCACGCCCTCGACGCCGTACGACGCGCGCGCGCTGATGGCAGCCGCCGTGGCCGATCCCGATCCGGTGCTCTTCTACGAGCACATCGGTCTCTATCGCGACCCGAAGATCAAACAGAAGCTCGACGAAGAAGCGCCGGAGCCCCTTCCGATCGGCAAGGCAGCATTGCGCCGCACCGGCGATGATCTTGCGATCATCTCGTACGGCGCGTATGTCCACGTGGCAATGCGGGTGGCGGAACGACTCTCAGGTGAAGGCATCGAAGCAGCGGTACTCGACCTGCGCAGCGTCGCGCCGCTCGATCGCGAAGCGATTCTCCAGGTCGCGAGGCACTGCGGCCGGGTGATGATCATCCACGAGGACACGCGCACGGGAAGCATCGGCGAGAGCATCGCGGCGATCATCGGCGAGGAGGCCTTCGATCACCTAGACGCGCCCGTGCGCATCATCGGCTCGCTCGATACGCCCGTGCCGTACTCCCCCCCTCTCGAGAAGGTGTTCCTCCCGTCGGAGGACGAGATCGAAAAAGCAGCGCGACTGCTGGTGGGGTATTGAGCCTCGGAGCGGATTGGGTGAGAAGCTTGCGTAATCTCGAGCGAACCCCATTCCACAAATCACGTATAACCGCTTCGTAACCGGCCCGTACGGTCGGGCACGGTATGATGAACCGAATCATGAAGCGGCTTTCTCTCTTCATCGCCTGCGTCCTCGGGATCGCCGGGCTGGTGGTCCTGCTGCCGATGTTCGATCCGCCCCAGCCTCACGGGCTGTCGATCAGCCGCAACCAGGCGAAGGAGATTGCGAACCGGCAGGC
>DATKCA010000087.1:0-6027 GCA_035544675.1 Thermoanaerobaculia bacterium
ACCCTCAACGCCATCGGAACCGTCGAGGCCGTTCAGGGCGTGACCGTCAGCGCCGATCTCTCCGGCGTCGTGGAGCGGATCTACTTCGACTCGGGCCGCCCGGTGCAGCGCGGCCAGGTGCTTGTCACGCTCGACACGCGCCAGGAGCGCGCGCAACTCGCCGCGGCGGAGGCGGCCAGCGAGCTGGCGCGGCTCGGCCTGGAGCGGAAGCGGTCGCTGCGCGCCAAGGACGCCATCCCGCAGGCGACCTTCGATCAGGCCAATGCCGAGTTCAAACAGGCTGACGCGCGGGCCGGTGAGATCCGGGCGGCCATCGAGCGGAAAGTCATCCGCGCCCCGTTCTCCGGAGTCCTCGGAATCCGTCAGGTGAACGTGGGCCAGTTTCTCGCGCCGGGCGCGCCGATCGTCTCGCTGCAGGCTCTTCAGCCGGTGTACGTGAACTTCAGCCTTCCCCAGCAGGAAGCGGGACGACTGACCGGCGGCACGCTGACCGTGAAGTCGGATGCGTTCCAGGGAGTGGAGAGCGGCCGCGTCGCGGCATTCGACTCGGTCGTCGACGAAGCCACCCGCAACATTCGCGTGCAGGCGGTGTTCGACAACAAGTCCGGCAAGCTGCGGCCGGGGATGTTCGTCGAGGCGCAGCTCGCCAGAGGGACGTCGATCCCCGTCATGGCCCTCCCGGCTTCTGCGATCAGCTACGCGCCGTTCGGCGACTCGGTCTTCATCGTGGAGATGGTGAAGGGACCCGACGGGAAGGAGTATCGCGGCGTGCGCCAGCAGTTCGTGAAGCTCGGAGGCGCGCGCGGCGATGTCGTGGCCATCACCTCGGGCGTGAAGCCGGGTGAAGAGGTCGTGACGTCCGGCGTGTTCAAGCTGCGGCCCGGCGCGGCGGTGCAGGTGAACAACTCGATTCAGCCGGGGAGCAATCCGGCGGCGGCTCCGCAGGACAGCTAGGACGACGCCGGTGAGGACACCGGCGCCCCAACAGCACGATGAAAATCACCGACATCTTCGTGAGGCGGCCGGTGCTGGCGACGGTGGTCAACCTGACCATTCTCATCGCCGGACTGTGGTCGATCCGGTCGTTGTCCGTGCGGCAGTTTCCGCGCACCGACATCGCCGTGATCAGGGTGTCGACCGCCTACATCGGCGCGAACGCGGACCTGGTCCGCGGGTTCATCACCACACCGCTCGAGCGCGTCATCGCCGCGGCGGACGGCATCGACTTCCTCGAGTCGTCGAGCGCGCAGGGCGTCAGCACGATCACCGCGCACCTGAAGCTCAACTACGACACGAACGCCGCGCTGACGCAGATCCAGTCGAAAGTAGCGCAGGTCCGCAACGACCTTCCACCCGAGGCCGAGGCGCCGATCATCGAGCTGGAGACATCGGACAACCAGTTTCCCTCGGCATGGCTCGGCTTCTCCTCCGTCGATCTCGACCAGAACCAGATCACCGACTACCTCGTCCGCGTCGTCCAGCCGAAGCTGAGCGCGATCAGCGGCGTGCAGCGCGCCGACATCTTCGGCGACCGCACGTTCGCCATGCGCGTGTGGCTCAAGCCGGAGCAGATGGCCGCCCTCGGCATCTCGCCCTCGCAGGTTCGGGACGTCCTCGCTTCCAGCAACTATCTCTCGGCGCTCGGCCGCACCAAGGGATCGATGACGTCGATCAATCTGGTGGCCAACACCGGCCTGGAGACGGTCGAGGAGTTCCGCAACATCGTCGTCAAGCAGCAGGGTGACAACGTCGTCCGGCTCGGCCAGATCGCCGACGTCGTCCTCGGCGCCGAGACATACGATCAGGAGGTCAGCTTCAACGGCGAGACGGCCGTCTTCATCGGGGTCTGGCCGCTGCCGACGGCGAACACGCTCGATGTGATGAAGGGCGTGCGCGCGGTGATGCCGGAGATCCAGGCCCAGCTTCCCGCGGGGATGAAAGCGGGCGTGCCGTACGACTCGACCGAGTACATCGAGGACGCGATCGACGAGGTGCTGAAGACTCTCACCGAGACGCTTCTCATCGTCATCATCATCATCTATCTATTCCTCGGCTCCGTCCGCGCGGTGATCATCCCGGTCGTGGCCATCCCGATCTCGCTCATCGGCGCGGTCTTCCTGATGATGGTGTTCGGCTTCACGATCAACCTGCTCACGCTGCTGGCCATCGTGCTCTCGGTCGGTCTCGTCGTGGACGACGCCATCGTCATGGTGGAGAACATCGAGCGGCACCTGCACATGCACAAGCCGCCCTTGCAGGCGGCGGGGGACGCCGCTCGCGAGCTCGTCGGGCCGATCATCGCCATGTCGATCACGCTGGCGACCGTGTACACCCCGATCGCCATCCAGGGCGGACTGACCGGCTCGCTCTTTCGCGAGTTCGCCTTCACGCTGGCCGGCGCCGTGATCGTGTCCGGCATCGTGGCGCTGACGCTGTCGCCGATGATGGGCTCGAAGCTGCTTCGCAAAGGCGACGACGAGCGCGGCTTCATGGGCATGATCAACCGCCACTTCGACAAGGTGCGCGGGATCTACCAGCGCGTCCTCGCCGACACGCTGCGCTACCGCCCCGTCTCCCTGACGCTGTGGGTCATCGTGGTGGCGCTCATCGTTCCCTTCTACATGTTCTCGCAGAAGGAGCTGGCGCCGGCCGAGGATCAGGGGTTCATCTTTGCGATCATCCAGGCCTCGGCCAACTCGACGATCGATCAGACCAAGATGTTCGCCGACGAGCTGGACAAGGTCTTCGGATCGTTCCCGGAGACGGACGCCCGCTTCCAGGTCGTCTTCCCGAATTTCGGGTTCGGCGGCGTCGTGATGAAGCCGTACAGCCAGCGCGATCGTGGACCGGCCGACCTGCAGATGGAAGCTTCGGCCAGGGCGTCGCAGATCGCCGGGATCCGCGCCATCGCCCTCGTGCCGCCCTCGCTGCCGGGCGGGGAGGGCTTCCCCGTGGACATGGTCATCGCGTCGACGGCGGAGCCGGCCCGTCTGGCCGAATTCGCCGGCCAGCTCGTCGGCAAAGCGTTCGCCAGCGGCATGTTCATGTTCGCCGATACCGACCTGAAGTTCGACCAGCCACAGGCCGAAGTCGTCTTCAACCGCGACAAGCTGCGCTCGCAGGGCGTGGACATGGCCCAGGCCGGCCGCGATCTGTCGATCCTCATGGGCGGCAACTACGTGAACCGCTTCAGCATCCAGGGGCGCAGCTACAAAGTCATTCCGCAGATCAAGCGCAGCGAGCGCCTGACGCCCGATCAGCTCAAGGACATCCACATCACCGGGCCGAACGGGCAGCTCGTTCCCCTGTCGACGTTCGCCACGCTGCAGACGTCGACCGAGCCGCGCGAGTTGAAGCGCTTTCAGCAGCTCAACGCCGTGCGGATCCAGGGCGCGATCCCTCCCGGCGTGTCGCTCGACGCCGCGCTGAAGGTCCTCGAAGACGAGGCGCGCCGCATCCTCCCGCGCGGGTTCACCATCGACTACGCCGGTGAGTCCCGCCAGCTCCGCACCGAGGGCGGCCGGTTCCTCGGAACGTTCCTGCTGTCGGCGATCATGATCTACCTCGTGCTGGCTGCGCAGTTCGAGAGCTTCCGCGACCCGTTCATCATTCTGGCCGGATCGGTTCCACTGGCCCTCTCCGGCTCGCTGCTCTTCTCGTTCCTCGGCCTCACCTCCATCAATATCTACAGTCAGGTCGGTCTGATCACGCTGGTGGGGCTGGTGTCGCGCAACGGCATCCTCATCACCGAGTTCGCGAACCATCTGCGGGAGACGGGGCAGGACAAGGTGACCGCGGTGATCGAGGCGGCGGGGACTCGTCTGCGTCCGATCCTGATGACCACCGCCGCTACGGTGATGGGGCACCTTCCGCTCGTCTTCGCCGGCGGGCCGGGGGCGGGCGCCCGCAACAGCATCGGCATCATGCTGGTGACAGGCATGATCATCGGCACCGCGTTCACGCTGTTCCTGGTGCCGGCGATCTACACGCTGGTGGCGCGCACGCACCGCGGGCCGGAGCCGGAGGAAGCGGAGGCTGGTGAGCTCGAGCCGGCGGTCGTTTAGTCATCTGGTCCTGCTGCTGATCGCGCTGCTGGCGATCGACTAAGCCGTTCGTCGCTACGGTCGGATCGACTCGATCCCTTCCCGCTTCACGGCGTCGTAGAGCTCATCGACGCCGACGTGCTCGGACGGCGGCACGACGCCGCGAAGCTTGAACTTGCCTCCGGCAATCGCGATGGCGGCCTCGATGGCGGGGATCACCGCCAGCATGTAGCTCTTCTCTCCGCGGAAGATCTGCTGCTTGTGTCGCAGCGCGGAGGAGACCTCGAACGCCAGCACGCCGCTCGTGGCGCCAATGCGCCGGATCAGCTTCAACGCCGTGACGTGATGCCGTTCGATCAGGCCGCGAACGAACCTCGATCGCAGCAACGCATTCGCGTAGGGGCGGCCGCTGTCGACGATCAGCTCGGTCGCGGCCAGTGATGGAAAGGCCCGCGGCAGCGTGATCGCATCGACGCTCTTCACGGTGATGCCGCTCCGGTCGCCCAGCGGCCCGGCGAAGCGGATGGTGCGGGCCTGGCCTTCGACGCCGGAGAGGAACGACAGGATCGTGGCCGGATTCGCGGTGTTGCGGCTTGCCGGAAGCAGGTACGCGCGGAGGCGCCGCGGCTGCTCGATGCCGCTGGCCTTCACGACGACCGCGCTCACCGCCGACAGCGCGCTGCACGCCGTGAGCACGCGGATGCCGGCGGCGCTGACCGGAGCCTCGCGCTCGTACACCATCGCGGCGTACTCGGGACTGTCGGAGATGTCGACCACGTCGAACCCGATCGTCTTCGCCGCGTCGATCAGCGCGGGTGTCCGCCTCTGAAACGGTCCCGCCGCGTCCACCACGAGGTCGCGCTGGCGCAGGTTGGCGCGGATGTCCTCCGCACTGTTCGCGTCGATGCGCAGCTCTCCCCACGAGCGCGAGGCCGGAATCGGCTGCAGCCCCGCGGCACTGAGCCGTTCCAGGATCAGCCGGCCGAAGAATCCGGAGGCGCCGAGGACGATGACGCGTTTCATCGCAGCTTCACTCCCATGATGATGACCCATGGGATGAAAAACAGCATCAGTACCGCGCTGGAGACGACGAAGCCGGCATCGTGATCCATGATCGTGAACAGAGTAAGGGCGATACCGCTCGCCCACGAGAGCCACGCCAGCCATCGGAACGGCAGTGACGGCGTTGCCAGCGTGAGGATGATGCCCGCCGCCGTGTACAACCCGTTGCCCGCACCGCCGGTGAGGAGAGCGGCGAGGCGATGCAGCGAAGTCTCCGGATGCGGGATCCAGCCGATGAAGATCGCCTCGCCCGCAAAGTCGCACGCCAGTCCGAGCGCCGCGACGCCGAATGCGATCACGGCTGGTCGAGCGGCGAGCCGGCTGCCCCACCACGCGTAAAACCCGGCCAGCGAAAGCGCCGCGATCATCCACAGCAGCCACCCGGCCCGCCACCGCTCCGGATGCTGGTTCAGGTACGCGATGCGCTGTCCCGCGTCGGCCACGGCCTCACTCCCCCCGCGCAGCAGCAGGAGAGTTCCCGCTGCCGCGATGATGTGCGTCCCGGCGCACCAGTATGTTGCGGTCCGCTTCAGCCAGTTTGTGACCGGCGTCCCTTCCAGCAGGAACATGGCGAACGGGATCCACCAGATGAGATCGTTGAAGGCGACGAGCGCGAATGTCCTGGCCGGCAGCTCATTCGGCATCAGCCATCCGATCGGCCCCAGCACTTTTCCGGCAAGACCGATGGCGATGAGCGGCGCGGCACGCTCGAGGTGTCGCGCTGCATACGCGTATGCGACGCCGTAAAGGCCAACCACCATCCCCAGGCACGCCCAGATCGACGGGTACCGCGGCGGATCGAGGTCGAAGACGTTGAAGAAGGCCTGCGGAAAGAGCGCGGCCCACAGACCGAAGGCGATGTTGTAGACCGCGGCGGCGGCGAAGATGATGCGGTAGATCCGCGCGCTGGCGCCGCTCACGT
>DATKCA010000088.1:0-22202 GCA_035544675.1 Thermoanaerobaculia bacterium
ACCGGCGGCGTCACGAACGTCGTGACGATGACCATCATGGCCACCGAGCTGTAAAGCCCCGCCGACAGCAGTCCCGCCGTCAGCCCCAGCTGCGCGAAGATCAGTCCGACCTCGCCGCGCGGCACCATCCCGACGCCGATGACGGTCTTCCGCAGAGGCCGTCCGAACGCCGCATAGCCGGCCAGCAGCTTCCCGATGATGGCCACGACCGTCAGCACGAGCCCGATGACGAGGAACTGGCGCGTGGCCGGATTGAACGGATTCAGCGCGCGGAGATCGACCGCCGCCCCGACGGAAACGAAGAAGATGGGGATGAAGAACTGCGCAACGTCGTGTACCTGGTGCTCGATGTCCCGTCCCTTGTCGGTCCGGGCCAGCACGAGGCCGGCCGCGAACGAGCCGATGATCAGCGCGGAGCCGAAGAGGTCGGCCAGGTACGCCAGCGCGAATCCGAACATCACCGAGGCGAAGAACAGCGCCTTGGCCACGCGCAGGCGCGCCACCATGGAGATGAGGCGCGGCGCCAGGAACGAGCCGATGATCATCGCCATCACCACGAATCCGAACGCGACGGCGAAAACGCGCAGCACCCCGGTGGTGGTGAGCTCCTCCCCCGCCGCCACGGCGCTGATCACGGTGAGAAGGACCAGGCCGACGATGTCGTCCAGCACCGCCGCGCCGAGGATCACCTGCGCCTCGTCGCTCTTGAGGTGGCCGAGGTCGGAGAGAACACGGGCGGTGATGCCGACCGAGGTCGCCGTCAGCGCCGCTCCGAGGAACACCGCCACGGTGGTGGGGTAGCCGAGCCAGTATCCGACGCCATATCCCGCGCCGAACGGCAGAACGACGCCGACGATCGCCACGGACGTCGACGCCCCTCCCACGGACAGCAGCCGCTTGAGATCGGTCTCCAGGCCGATCAGGAACAGCAGCAGCAGGACGCCGAGCTCGGCGAGGACGTGCAGGACTTCGTTGTGAGGATCAATCCAGTGAAGGCCGGAGACTCCGATGACGATGCCTCCGACCATCTCTCCGAGGACCGCGGGCTGTCCGATGCGCTCGGCGAGCTCGCCGAAGATTTTCGCCGCGGCGAAGATGGCCAGAAGGGACAGCAGCAGGGCGGAAATCGTCATTCGTCAACCTCGGAGCAGACATTTATCACGCCAGGCCGTGATCGCGCGCGTATCCGATGAGCGCATAACGTCCGTCGATCCCCAGTTTCTCGTAGATGCTGTGCAGGTGAAACTTGACCGTCCCCTCGGTGATGGCCAGGCGCGAAGCGATCTCCTTGTTCCGCAGGCCGGAGGCCACCATCTTCGTCACCTCGACCTCGCGGGGCGTGAGGGCCGCCGACAGCGACGCCGCGGCCTGTTCGCGCTGCAGCACCAGACGGAGCGCGCCGGCGATGGCCTTGCCGTTCCAGCTCTGCTCGCCCGCGGCCACCTGACGCACGCTCTGTACGAGGAGGCGCGGCGCCGATTCCTTGAGCACCAGACCGCTGGCGCCGAGACGGAATGCCTCCAGCAGCCGCGCGTCCTCGAGCGAGGCCGTGAGCAGCACCACGCGCGTCGGCAGCTCCTTCTGCTGCAGGCGCCTGAGCAACTCGATCCCGTCCATCTGCGGCATGCGCACGTCCAGTACAAGGATGTCCGGACGGTACTTCTCGACCGCGGCCAGGGCCTCCTCCCCGTTCGACGTGCGGGCCACGATGTCGCAGTCCACTTCCCCCCGAAACAACTGGTCGAGGCCGTCGAGGATGAAGGGATGATCGTCCGCGACGACCAGGCGGATCGTCACGTCCGACTCTCCACCGGCACGTGGGCCTCGATCACCGCGCCGCCGTCCGAAGAGTGGATCGTCAGCGATCCACCCAGCGTCTTCACGCGCTCCTTGAGGGTTCGCGGCCCGTAACCGTCGCGGTCGAGAGCGTGCAGATCGAAACGGCCGGTGAACGGAAAGCCGCGGCCGTTGTCCGAAACGCGGACGTCGATCTGTTCCGCTCGGGAGCGCAGCGCCACGCGCGCGTGCGACGCTCCGCCGTGCCGGGCCGCATTGGACAGCGACTCGTTGACGATGCGGCACAGCTCGTGGGCGAGCGGGGCGGACACGTCGATGGGAGTGGGCACGTCCACTTCCACCTCCAGCCCCCACTCGAGCGGAAACCGCTCGCTCAGGCGCTGCAGCTCGTCGAAGAGAATGGTCCGTCCGTCGCGGACGTCGTAGGGACGGAGCTCGCGGACGATCGTGCGGAGCTCGCGCTGATCGTGCTCGATGATCTGCTGCACCTTCTCCAGCCGCTCCGCGGCGGCCGCTCCTCCCTGGAGCTGCGAGCGGATGGCCTGAAGCTGCAGGCCGACGCCTCCCAACGACTGCACGATGCCATCGTGCAGCTCGCGGGAGATGCGCATCCGCTCTTCCGCGCTGGCGGTCTGACGCACCTGCTGGAGGAAGAAGTACTGCTCGAGCGTGGCCAGGACGAGCCGTCCGGCCACGTGCGCGAGCGCGAGCTCGTCCGCGGTGGCCGTGACCGCCGGGACCACGAGGTGAATGGCCAGCGTCTCGCTGGCCACGGACACGACGAGGAACGACTCGCCGCCGGCCCGCCTCCAGAACGCCTCTCCCATCCCGCTCCCACCCCGCTCCGTGGTCGAAGACCTTCGCGGGTCGTACAGGAGGATCGACGGCCACTCGCGCCGGGCGAAGAAACTCGTGTTGCGCAGATCCTCCGGCACCGCGCCGTCCCAGGCCCCGGGCGCAATCCGGTCGACGTGCAGCTCTCTCCCATCCCACATCGCGAAGTACACCCACGGCTCCTCGCTCTCCTCCCAGGCCAGCGTCAGATTTCTCGCGTCGAGCACCGCGGCGGCGTGCGCGAGCGTGGAACGAAGTAGATCCTCGATGCGCGGCTCCAGCTCGCGCGGCCAGGCGGCCAGCGAGGCGAGCTCCCGCCGGAGCCGTTCCTGGTACATGCCGAGATAGACGAGCAGCGCGGCCGTGACACCGAGGTACACCTCGCGCATGAGGAAGCGGCTGGGCGCGAAGGCTGCGGTGCCCTGCGTGACGGCCGCCATCGCGGTGTAAACGGCGATCGCGGCCACAGCCGTGGCCAGGATGCCGCGCCATGAGAACCGGAGCGTCGCGCAGAACAGCGAGAAGACGAAATAGAGGAAGAACGGGCTGGCCGGACCCTCGGTGAGAAAGACGAAAATGGAGAACAGAACGAGGTCGAGGATGTGCGACACGAGCCGCCAGCGCCTCGATGCCAGCGTGCTCCGCCAGGTCATCACGGCGATGACGAGCGCGTACGCGGTGTACACCACCAGGAGCGCGTAGGTCGGCTCGCGGTAGCGCGCCGGCGTCGATGGCTCCAGATAGACGGTCACGAGCGAGAAGAAGGCCAGCACGAACCGCCCGGCCGCGATGAGCCGCTCCGCACGCGCCTGCGGCGTGTAGTCGAGCGTCACCTGGTTCGCCGCGTTCACCGGTACCCGCAATCTATGTCATGCCTCGTGACCGGCGAGCTTATCCAAAGTCGAGGTCTTCCCCACCCCGAGGCCGATGCCGGGGCCGCCCTCGCTGTCTAGACTTCGTTTCAGGCCGGCACCGTCCGGGCACCAGCTGAGGGGGTTCCGATGACAAGAAGTGTGCTCCTCTTGTGCCTCCTGTTGCCTCTGGGATTGGTAGTAACGAGCTGCCAATCGCGACGGAGCGTGACTCCTCAGCCCCTTCCACCTGCCGTTGCGGAGGCGGAACGGACGGTGCCGGTCACTTCAGGCGACTCGGACTTCCAACCGGCCATGCCCGAGACGCGCAGCGACGTCCTGAGCGCGGACATCACCGAGGCGAACCGGATGGCACGGCAGCAGGGGCTGATTCAGGATGCGTTCTTCGCGTTCGACGCCTCGACGCTCGATTCCGATGCCCAGGAGGCGCTGCGCCGCTCAGCCGCCTGGCTGCGGGACAACGCCGGTTATCGCATCCGGGTGGAAGGGCACTGCGACGAGCGGGGTACCGAGCAGTACAACCTCGCCCTGGGCGACCGGCGGGCCGACACCGCCGCGTCCTATCTGTCGGCGCTCGGCATCGACCGCCGCCGGATCGAGACGCAAAGCTACGGCGAGGAACGGCCTTTCGAGCTGGGCTCCTACGAGGCGGCGTGGCAGCAGAACCGCCGCGCTCATCTCGTGCTGATCCGCTGACATGCACCTCCATCCCGAGACCGCCGGCTCGATCATGAGCCGTGTGCGATCGCTTGAGGAGGACGTGGAGATTCTCCGGCACGCGCTCGACGGCGAGGATCTCGCCTCGAGCGACCGGCAATATCTCTCGCGCTGCTTCGACCTGCTGAAGATGGAGGTCGACGCGCTGCGGGAGTACATCGAGGCGCTTCGGCGATAGGCGCTTCGGCGATAGGGACGAAAAGCCGGGCTCGGGCTCGGGCACGGGATTGTCCCTATTTTCTTCGGTTTTTGTCGACGATCCCGACGATGATCATCAGAAAGGCCACGACCCGCACCGTGTAGGCCAGCTCGATCTGATCGTCGGCGATGAACGGCAGGAGCAGCCGCTGCGCGGCGAGCAGGAGAAAAGCCAGCGCGAAGAAGGCGAACAGCCGCTCCCGCGCCTCCCGCCAGTACCGGACGAAGAACATCGCCGCGACGAGATATCCCATCGCCAGCGCGCCGCTGATCATCCACTCCGTCATCGCGACTCCTCGACCATGCCATAGATCAGGAGCAGGACCCCGGCCAGCGCGGGAAGCGTCCGCCACGCCGACAGGTCGATGTCCGGCACGATCTGAACGTCGATGAACAGCAGCAGGTTGTTCAGCGCCAGGCCGACGAAACAGAGGCCGCTCCACAGGAGCAGCTGCACGCGCGTGCGCACGAAACCGCGCAGGAGCAGGACCGCGCAGAGCGCGCTGGTGATGACGCAGAGCGCGTAGACGATCGGGCCGGTCATGAGTCTTTCCCTCCCAGCTTGAACGCGTCGGCGAACGAGCGCAGCCGCGTCAGGTTCGCGGAGTAAACGGTGTTGATGACGGTGACACGCTGATCGCGGTAGGCCTCGACGAGCATGGCCACGTCGCGTTTGAGCTCCTCCGACTCCGTCCCGAAGCGGAAACTGCCGCTGGTCTGGCCGCTTTCTGCCAGGCCCCGCCGCTCCAGGTCGCGGACCTTGGCCGCCACCGTCTCCTCTTTCAGGCCGAGGTGCTGGGCCATGGCCGTGGCCGTCCAGTAGGTGTCCGGCGAGCGGAACAACAGCGCGAGGATCTCCACCTCCTCGATGGAGTGGATCTTCTCAGCGATGAACTGTTCGAGCCTCTGGTTTCTCATGGGTCGCGCCGCGGAATGGATGGTATGGCAAATATCGCGCACAATAGGCGAAAAGCCGTGAGCACGCAGGTCAGCAGGCGCAGTCTCCTCCTCCTCTTCGTCGCGGCCGGAGTCATCTCCGGCGCCGCGGCCGTGCTCTTTCACGAATGGGTACTGCTGAGCCGCAAGCTCCTCCTGGCGCCGGCACTGGGCACGCACGGATTCACGCGCGCCCTCTTCATCGTCGGCGTCCCCCTGGTCACTGCCGCAATCCTCGGGTTCGTGGTGGAGCGGTTCGCCCCCTCCACCGTCGGTGCAAATCTCGCGCGCGTTCGCCGCAGCTACGCCGAGGACGGCGCCCATCTCGACCCCCGAACGATCATCTCCACCTTCATCCTCACCCCGCTCTCCCTCGGCTCGGGCGCTCCCCTCGGACCGGAGGGACCCACCGTGGTCGTCACCAGCGGCCTCTCCGTCATGGTCGCCCGCCTCCTGGGCTTTCCGCGGAAGGTGCTCCGGGGAATGGTTCCCGTCGGCACGGCGGCCGGCATCGCGGCGATCTTCCGGACGCCGATCACAGGAGTGGTGTTCGCGCTCGAGGAACTGTTCGGCACGTCCAGCCGCAGCATCCTGGGCGGAACGCTGATCGCCGCCGTGGCGGCCGCGGTCGTGCAGCAGGCGGCGGCGCCCGACAATCAGCGGCTCCTCCCGGCCGCCGCGGCGTCGTGGACCGACCCGCGCGAGATGATCGGGTTCGCCGTCGTGGGGGTCTTCGCCGGCCTCGTTTCGGGGGTGATTCTCCGCGTCGGCGTTCCGCTCCGGGAGACACTGCGCCAGCGCGTTCCCTCGGTCCCGCTGCGGTTCGCCATCGGCGGCGCGGCGGCCGGCATTCTCGGGCTCGTCAACCCGGCCGTGCTCGGCGTGGGATACGAGACGACGTCCTTCTTTCTCCGCGGGGGCGGATCGCTTCTGTTCGACGCCGAGGCGCTGGGCGCGAAGGCTGTGGCGTTCACCCTGGCCACGTCCACCGGCCTCCTGGGCGGGACGTTCGCGCCGTCGCTGTTTCTCGGCGCGGCCCTCGGCGCGCTGGTCGGCCATGCCGGCGAGCTGTTCCTCGGCGCTCAGATCAACACCGGCGCATACGCCCTGGTCGGTATGGGCGCGTTCTTCGCCGGGACGCTGCGGGCGCCGATCGCCGCGGTGCTCATCGTCATCGAGCTGACGAACGACTACGGACTGATCGCGCCGCTGATGCTCGGGGTCGTGGTCTCGAACTGGATCTCGCACGCCATCGCTCCGGCCACGTTCGAAGAGGACCAGATGGAGCGGGAGGGTGTCGGATCGACGCGCGAACAGCGCGACGTGTTCTCACGGATCCGCGTCGGCGAGGTGATGACGCGGACCCTGACCACGTTCACGAAGGAGGAGCGGTTGCCGGAGGTCGTGGAACGCACGCGCGAGATCCGGCACAGCAACTATCCGGTGATCGACGAGCAGGGGCGGCTGACCGGGATTCTGCGCGGCGAGACGATCGCGCGCGCCGTGCGCGAGGGACGGCTCGAGGCCACCGTGGCCGACCTCGCCGAGCCGCCGCCGCTCACCGGTCGCGAGGAGGAGACGCTCTACCAGCTCGTGGAGCGGATGGCCGCCAGCGGGGTGACGCGCTGTCCGGTCGTGAACCGCAACGGCGTGGTCGTGGGATTCCTGAGCCCCTCCGACGTGGTGATGGCGAGGCTCAAGGAGCAGACCATCCTGGCAGACGAAACGATGCGGTGAGGGGTCTGACGTTCGCTTTGCGGGCGGCCAGGGCGGGCGGCAAAGCGAAGGTCTGACCCCGGGGGCGGGCGGCAACGCCCCCCCCCACGCCCCCCTACTTCTTTCGCGCGTCGTCCAGCAGCATGGGAGGATTCTCGTCGGCGATGCCCATGTTCTCGATCACGGCCTCCATCGCGTCGGCGAGGCTTCGGGCGCGGGCGCGGGGGAGCTGCTCGACTCCGCGGATGATGGCTTCCTGGATGGGAGGGGGGAGGCTCTTCGCGGCGGCTTTGCCCTTCCTGGTCAGGGCGAGCTCGGCGCGGCGGGCGTCGGCGTCCGAGCGCTCCCGGGCCACGTAGCCCTTGCCGACCAGGTTGTTGACGACGACGGAGACGGTGCTCTGGTCGGTGGCGGTACGCTCGGCCAGCTCGTTGATCGAGAGTGGGGCGCTGCGGTTCAGCTCGTGAAGGACGTAGATCTGGGACGCTCCGAGGCCGTAGCGCTTGACGCCGGCGCGGTCGGCCAGGCGCAGAGCCTTCACCAGGTTGCGGAAGGAGTTCAGGACGCGCTGGCCGTCGGACAAGCGTCTGCGTTTTACCATGACTGGCCCTCGTATGGTACGCCATAGATCGTGGATACTCGTCCTCCTGCGATCTACGATCCACGATCTGTCATCTCACCCCGGCGCGGCCCCGATCTCGCCGGCCTTGGCCAGAGCCACACGGAAGAGAATCGGCGCGATGAGCTGGTTCACCACGATCGAGCCGAGAAGGACGGTCCCGACCACCCGTCCCCACGGCTCGAAGTCATTGAGCACGAGTACGGCCAGCGCAATGGCCACGCCCGCCTGCGGGAGCAGGCCCAGCGGTATCAGGTTCGTCAGCCCCTCGTCGACCTTGCCCATGCGGCTGCCGATCTTCGCTCCCACGAAGACTCCGAACGCTCGCACCAGCGCGGCGGCCACTGCGAACGGCGCCACGTGCAGGAATGCGCGCAACTGGATCTCCGCGCCGACGACGGCGAAGAAAATCACGAACGTGGGCAGGGTCACCGGCTCGGTGACCTTGACGATTTCGTCGCCGCTGATGTCGCTGGCGTTCTCGAGCAGCAGACCTGCGGTGAGCCCGACCAGCAGCGGATCGAGGTGAAACACGCGACCGGCCTCGGCCACGATGAAGAGGAGCGCGAAGACGACCAGGCCGGTCTTCGAATGAACGCGCCGGACATACACGACCAGAACGCCGCCGATTACCAGCCCGACGAGGATCGATCCGAAGATGTGATCAACGAGAGTCCCGACGCCGGTCGCCGGCTGCGACGAGGGAAATGCCGTTCGTACGAACGAGGTCGTGATCGAGAAGGCGACCACCATGGCCAGATCCGCGAGTACGACGATCGACATGCACAACTGGCTGAGGGGACCGGCCGCGCGCGTCTCGCGGATCAGGCCGATCACCACCGCGGGCGAGAAGGCCGCCAGCACATTCGCAGCCACCAGAGCGATGCCGGCCCGCTCGACGAAGCCGTATCCCTGAGTCGCCGGCAGCAGTGACGTGATCCAGAAGAACAGCACCCACAGCAGCAGAATGCAGAGTCCCATCGTCACGATGGAAATGGAGGTGATGGCGCGAAGCATCGGCCGCAGCTTTCGGAAGTTCAGCTCGCATCCGGCCAGCAGAGCGATGAGACCGACCGCCGTCCCCTTGATCAGCGCGAGATCGTCCAGCATGGCCTGCGTGATGATGTCGATGCCCTGGGGCCCGAAGAACAGACCGCACAGCAGGTAGCCGGTCAGGTGAGGGGTCTTGACATGATCCGCGAAGCGCGCGATCTGCAGCGAGGCGATGAGCAGGAACCCGAACGCCAGCGCCGCACCCGATCCGGTCACCGTCTGGCCTTCCGGCAGGAACGACCGCGCGGCATAGGCCAGGCTGCCGATCATCAGGAGATTGAAGAACGCGCGCGTGGTCATACGAAGTGCGTCACGATCGGTCCGGTCTCTTCACCGGCCATCCGGCTCTCGCGGCGCTGCCGCACCTGAACGAAGATCTCCGTGAGGACGCTGCCGATGATCACGGCGTTGACCGCCCAGCGGACCGCGGGCGCCGTCGAGCCGTGCAGCGTGGCCAGCGTGAAGATGACCAGGATGGCGATGGCGCTCTCCGGCAGGAGCGAGAGCGCGAGCGTGGGCGGACTGGGAAGCTGCGCCCCTCCCACCCGCACCGCCAGCCGCGCTCCGATGAGTTTTCCGTACGCGCGCGTCGCCGCGAACACCACGCCCAGCACCCACCCCTGCCACTCCAGCGGCTGCCACGCCGTCCCCACCAGGAACAGCATCAACAGATAGATCGTGCGCTCCACGTCGCCCAGCATGTTCTCCAGCCGGTCCCGCTCGCGGTACGGCACGTTCGCCAGCACCGCCCCAGCCAGCGCGCAAACCACCGGCACCGACAGGGCCAGATATCCCGCCACTCCCGCCGCCAGCGCGATCCCTCCCAGCACCAGCGACAGCTCCTCGGTCCGGCTCTCCACGCGACGGATCAGCAGATAGATGATCACTCCGAGAAGAAAGCCGACGCCGATGGTGACCAGGAACCAGCCGCTGCGCGGAAGCCGCCACAACACCGTGCCGGCAGCGGGACGGAACAGGCTCGCCGCCAGCGCCAGAAGCAGAAACGCCGCGATCTGATCCATTCGCGTGATGGCCCGGACGATGTTCGCCGTCGCCGGCGGCCGGTTCCGCAGCAGCAGCCGCAGGTTCGCCGGCGCGCTCACGGCCGCGCACGCCGCCAGCACGATGATGTCGCGAATGAGCCCGGTGCCGGGGAGCGCGCCGAACGCCGCCAGCACCAGCCCCGAGCCCAGCGCCGCAAACAGAATGGGCGGGACGGTCACCGCCACGACGGCGGTCATGAACCAGGGCGGGAACTCGTCGAGCCGCCGCACATTGACCTGCATGCCGACGACCACGCCGATCCAGCCCAGTCCGAACTCGTAGGCCGGACGGAGGTCGGTGAGCGTCTTCGGCGAAATGATGCCGAACGTCTGGAACGCGTATCCGAGGAGCAGGAGCGGGAGACCGGACGCCGTCAGGACGCCGAGGCCAAGGCGCTGCTCCCAGCGCCGCACTTGTGGCAGCGCCGCGACCACGGCCAGCCCAACGGCCGCCGCAAGACCGATGACGACGCGCGCAACCTGTTGCCCTTCCATTGCGCGCCGAAGTGTAGTTCACAGTTCACCGCCCCCGGGGTAGTCCTTAGTCCTTAGTCCGTAGTCCTTAGGAGAAGCGCGTTCTACCAAGGACTAAGGACTAAGGACTTCGAAGCGAGCTCCTGTGATCCGTAGTCTGTGAATCGTCAACTGATGGTATACCCTGCATTTAGCAGAGAGGGAGAACGATGGTCGACTTCCACCAGACCGGCATCATCGCCACCATTCACCGCCTGCGCGGGCGTCCCATCGAGGAGCTCGACCGCGAGATCAGCGCGTTCGCCCGCTCCAGCCCCATCGCCCTGCTCCTCCCTTGCCTCTTCTCGGAGCTGCAGGGCCCGGCTCTCCCCGGCATCGTCGAGGAGCTCAAGAAAGTGCCTTACCTCGACACGATCATCGTCCCGATCGGCCGCGCCACCGCCGAGGAGTTCGAGGAGGCCAAGCGCTTCTTCTCCGTCCTGCCGCAGCGCACCGTCCTGCTCTGGGTCGACGGCCCGGAGATGACGCATTTCCTCGAGGAGATGAAGAGCAGGGGCCTTCCCACCGGCGAGGCCGGCAAAGGCCGCGCCGTCTGGCTCTGCCTCGGGTTTCTGCTCGCGGAGAACCGCTGCCGCGTCATCGGCCTCCACGATGCCGACATCGTCACCTACTCGCGCGAGTTGCTGGCGCGCCTCGTCTACCCGGTCCTCAGCCCGCAGATCGGCTACGACTTCTGCAAGGGTTACTACGCGCGGATCACCGACCGGCTCCACGGACGGGTCACCCGGCTGCTCGTCTTCCCGTTCCTCCGCGCCCTCGAGGTCGTCATCGGCAACCACCCGTACGTCCGCTACCTCGGCTCGTTCCGCTACCCGCTGGCCGGCGAGTTCGCGCTGGACATCGATCTGGCCAGCGTCATCCGCATCCCCTGCAACTGGGGGCTGGAAGTGGGTGTGCTCTCGGAGATCTATCGCAACCGCTCCATGCGCCGCATCTGCCAGGCCGAGATCCTCGACTCCTACGAGCACAAGCACCAGGTACTCTCGGCCGAGGACCCGACAGCCGGCCTGCACCGGATGGCCATCGACATCGTCAGCCATCTCCTTCGGACGCTGTCGCAGACCGGCATCGTCTTCTACCCCGGCCAGCTTCACACCCTGCTCGGCTGCTACAAACGCACCGCCGAAGACATGGTGGCCACGTACTACGCGGACGCGGCGGTGGACGGACTGATCTACGACCGCCACACGGAGGAGTCGACCGTGGACGTGTTCGCCGGCGCGATCCAGGCCGCGTCGGAGCGGTTCCTGGCCGATCCGATCGGCGCGCCCGACCTCCCGAACTGGATCCGCGTGGCCGCGGCCGTGCCCGACGTGTCGCAGAGACTGCTCGACATCGGGCGCGCCAACGGCGGAGTGCGGGAGCGATGAGGTACGCGGTCTTCACCGATCTGGACGGCACGCTGCTCGACCTCCACGACTTCAGCTTCGAGCCGGCCGCGGGAATGGTGGCGCGCCTCCGCGCGGAAGGCATCCCGCTCATCATCGTGACCAGCAAGACCATGGCGGAGGTCGCGCCTCTGGCCGACGAGCTGCAGCTGCATGGTCCGGTGATCGTCGAGTCGGGCGGCGCCATCGCCATGCGCGCCGACGATCGTCTGTGGGCCTACATCCCCCTCGGCGTTCCGGCCGGGGAGATCCGGAAACGCGTGCCCCGGATCGAGCAGAAGGCGGAGGCGAAGCTCGTCCTCTACTCGTCGATGTCGCTCGAGGACGCCGGGCTGGTCTCCGGATTGTCGGGCGACATGCTGAAACGGTCGATGCAGCGCGAGTTCGACGAGCCGTTTCTGCTGGCCGAGGGACTCATCCAACGCGTCGAGGAGGCGGCCGAAGAGGAGGGCCTCATCGTGCGTCAGGGCGGACGGTTTCACCATCTCTGCGGCCCCTCGGGAAAAGGGGACGCGGTCCGCCGCGTCCTCTCCTCGCTCGACGAGAAACCGATCGTGATCGCCCTGGGAGACGCGCCGATGGACGCCGAGTTTCTCACCCTGGCGGACATCCCCATCGTCATGCGCGGATCGGACGGTTTGCCCAACGAGGCTCTCCTCGCACTCGTACCCCACGCTTCGATCTCTCCGGAGAAAGGTCCGGCCGGCTGGTCGCGGGCGCTCGAAGAGCTGCTCGACCGCCGGACGAAGGAGAACGATGCGCGTGGCCGCAGCTGACCAGTCGATCGAAGACGTCGTCGCCGCAACCGGCGGTGCCGACCTCGTCGTCGGCATCCCCAGCTACAACAACGGAAAGACGATCGGGCACGTGGCCGCGACGGCCGTGCACGGACTGTCGACGTTCTTCGCGGGACGTCCGGCGCTGGTCCTGAACTCCGATGGCGGCTCCGCGGACGGGACGAGCACGGCCATGGTCGCCGCGGGGAGCGCCGCGTGCGAGAGCCTCGATGAGACGCACCGCCGCTGGATCCGCATCGAGAGCATGCGCTACCGCGGCCCGTCCGGAAAGGGCTCGGCCTTCCGCGACATCTTCGAGGTCGCCGAGCGCGTCAACGCGGTGGCGGTCGTGGTCCTGGACGCCGACCTCCGCTCGGTGTCGCCGGAGTGGATCGACCGTCTGGCCTCGCCGATCGTGAGCGGCCGCTTCGACTTCGTGACGCCGCTCTACAAGCGTCACAAGTTCGACGGGACGATCACGAACAACATCATCTATCCGATGACCAACGCGCTCTTCGGCGGCGACATCCGCCAGCCGATCGGCGGCGACTTCGGAGTGGGGACGCCTCTGGTCCGCGCGTACGTCGCCGACACGGTGTGGGAGACGGACGTGGCGCGCTTCGGGGTCGACATCTGGATGACGACCACCGCCCTGGTCAACGGATTCCGCGTCGCACAGGCGCACCTCGGAGCGAAGGTCCACGATCCGAAGGACCCCGGCCAGCACCTGGCCAAGATGCTGGTGGAAGTGGTCGGCACGTGGTTCGACCTCGTCGAGCGCTACAGCCAGGCCTGGGCCAACGGAGACGGCTCGGCGCCCGCCGCTCCGCGCCTCGGATCGGAGCCGGCGTCGGACGTGACGCACGTCAACGTCAACGTGGACAGCCTGCTGGACCAGTTCCGGTTCGGCGTCGAGACGCTGACGCCGATTTACGCGAGCGTGCTGCCGGCTGCGCTGGTCGAGCGTTTCGGCGCGATCAGCGCCGGGGCGGGAGCGATGCCCTTCGACGACTCGACGTGGGCGAGGACCGTGTATGCGTTCGCGCTGGCGTACCGGCGGCGCGCGCTTCCAGTCCAGCAGCTACTCTCTTCATTGACGCCGCTGTACCTTGGCCGCGTGGCGTCATTCGTCATCGCCAATGGCAACAGCAGCGAGGAAGCAGCGGAGAAGCAGGTCCAGCAACTGGCGCGTGTATTCAGGAGTCTCTGCCCCGACTTTGCAACCGAGTGGCGCGCGGAAAGGAGTCCACAGTGAATACTTTACAAGTCACGACCTGGCTCGACGAGTTCGGAAGGCGCGTCGCCGCGATCACGGTGGACACGCTGATCTTCCTGGCAGTGGTCTTTGCGGCCGCCCTGCTCGGCTGGCTGACGAAGAAGATCCTGTCGCGGGTGCTTCGCGCCAGCGGGTTCGACTCGCTGGCGGGACGGAGCGGCGCGACGACGTCGGCGCGGCGCGCCGGCCTGTCCGCTCCGCCATCGGATTACGCGTCGCGGTTCGCCGGATGGGTGGTGTTCTTCGTCGTGCTCATCGCCGGCGCGTCGTCGATGCACATCCCTGCTGCCGATCTGGTTCTGCAGCGCGCCCTCCTGTTCATCCCGGCCTTCGTGACCGCGGTGGTTCTGCTGATCATCGGGGTGCTGTTCTCCGAGTTCGCGGCGCGGGGGGTGCTGATCGCCTCGGTCAATGCGGGATGGCGCGGCGCGTCCGCGGCCTCGGCCCTGGTGCGACTGCTCGTGCTCACGCTGGCCGTGGCCATGGCGCTGGACCAGCTGGCCGTGGCGCGGAGCATCGTGGTGGCGGCGTTCTCGATCGTGGTCGGCGGCGTCGTCCTGGCGCTGGCGATCGCTTTCGGGCTGGGCGGCCGCCACATCGCCCGCGACTATCTCCGCTCGCACCTCGCTCCCCCGCCCGCGAATGAGCCGGGAGCCGAGATCGACCATCGATGACCACCGCCGACTACGTCATCCTGATCGCGTACTTCGCGGCGATCCTGACGGTGTCGGCGTTGATCGCGCGCCGGCAGCGCAGCGGCGACGACTTCTTCCTGGCCGGCCGGTCGATGCACGGCCGCACGCTGGCGCTGTCGATCATGGCCAACCAGGCCAGCGCGGTGAGCCTGGTCGGCGCGCCGGCGTTCGTGGCCCTGCAGGCCGGCGGCGGAATGCGGTGGCTGCAGTACGAGCTGGCGCTGCCCATCGCCATGATCCTGGTCATCGTCTTCCTGCTGCCGGCGCTGCGCTCGGTCACGGGGGCATCGATCTACGAGTTCGCGGAGCTCCGCTTCGGCGCTGGAACGCGCCAGCTGCTCTCTCTGGTGTTCCTGGTCTCGCGCGGCCTCGCTGCCGGCGTCATCCTCTACGCCTCGGCTCTCGTGGTCTCGCCGGTGCTGGGCATTTCGGTTCCGGCGGCCATCTTCGTCACCGGCCTCTTCTCGGTCGCGTACTGCACGCTGGGCGGCATTCTCGCCGACATCTGGAGCGACATCGCCCAGCTGGCCATCCTCTGGGTGGGCGTTCTGATCTCGGCGATCTTCGTGCTGGCGCGTGCAGGATCGGACGTGGTGCGCGCCATTCCGCTGGAACGGACGAAGACGATCGTGGTCGACTCGTTGGGGCTCACCGACGGCAACTCGTTCGCGCTCGTGCCGATGCTGCTGGGCGGCATCATTCTCTACATGTCGTACTACGCCTGCGACCAGAGCCAGGCCCAGCGCCTTCTGGCGGCGTCGTCGGATGAGGAGGCGCGCCGCGCGCTCGTGCTCAACGGCCTCCTGCGCTTTCCCCTGGTCCTGACGTACTGCCTCTTCGGACTGCTGCTGGCCGGACTGCTCCGCGTCGATGGCGATTTCGCGGCGGCCATGGCCGGCAAGCCGGCGGACGCGCTCGTCCCGACCTTCATCCTGATGTGGCTGCCCGCCGGGATGAAGGGTCTGCTCGTGGCGGCGATCCTGGCGGCGGCGATGTCGTCGCTCGACTCCGCGCTGAACTCGCTCGCCGCCGTGACGCTCGAGGACCTCGTGCGCATCCGCTCGTCGAATCAGTCCGCGTGGCTCGGGCGCGGCGTGACGCTGGCGTGGGGACTGTCGGCCATCGCCTCCGCGCTGATCTTCGCCCGGGGGACCACCGGCGTGCTGCAGCTCATCACGCAGGTCGGTTCGGCCGTGTACGGGCCGGTGCTGGCGATCTTCCTCATCGGAGCAGCAACCCGCAGCGGCAACGGGCGGGCCGCGGCGGTGGCGCTCATGGCCGGACTCGTGACGAACCTCATCCTGGCCAGGACGGTGCCGGGGATGTCGCCGCTTTGGTGGAATGTGACGGGGTTCTTCATCAGTAGCGCGACGCTGTTCATCCTGGCCGGCTTCCAGCGCGGCGGCGAAGTGGTCGTGCCGAAGCAGCAGGTGGCCGTGCTGAGCGCCGCCGCCGCGGTGATGTTCCTCGTCGTCGGGGCGCTGCCGCCGCTGATCGCCTGGGCGGCGGGAGGGTAAGGCGGGCCTCGGGGCTCGGGGCTCAGGGCTCGGGGCTCAGGGCTCAGGCGCGAGGCCTGCGACCGGAGGCCTCGTCGCGTTCGATGAAGAACGAGGCGAGCGTGGCCGTGATGTAGCCGAACACCCCGAGGGAGTACATGGCCAGGACGAGGGTGAGAGCGCGGCCCGGGCCGGTGCGCGGCCAGTACTCCGAGCCCAGCGACGTCATGAGCATCGCCGTCCACCAGAGCGCCGCGGTGTAGTCCTCGAAGACCGCGCGGTTCGGCCCCTCGCTCTCGAAGGCCATCATCCCGGCCGCACCGCTGAACAGCACCAGAAGCGAGAGCGTCACCACGTATCCGAAGCCGTGCCGCCGCATGCCGCGGCGCAGCGCGCGCATCCCCCGGTTGAGCGAGCCGAGGAGCCTCGCGAAGCGGAAGCCGCGGACCATCCTGGCGGCGCGGAACGCCCGTCCGATCCGCGCCAGCCGGAAGGCGGGAAGAACGAGAGAGATCACTGTCACCACGTTGCGGCGCAGGAACATCAGCTTGCGCGGCGCGATGATCAGCTTGACCGCGAAGTCGCTCAGAAACACGACCCAGATGGCCATCGCGGCGATCTCGCCGGTGCGCGTCACGCCCCGCGTCAGCTCCACCACCACCAGCACGAGCCAGATGAACGAGAGAACGATCATCGGCTTCTCGAGAAGCCTCTCGATCTGGACGAGGAGGCGCGTCCGCTCCGTCTCAACCGGATGCATCGGATGAGGCTGCATCATGAACCGGGCCAGGCAGAGGGCTCAGGGCTCGGGGCTCGGGCCTCGGGCCTCGGGGGCTAGGGGGCTCAGGGCTCGGGCTGAGGCCCGAGGCCTGAGGCCACGAACAGGGTCCGGGTCGGATACGCGAACTCGGCACCCGCCTCACCGAAGGCCCGGAGGATGGCCAGGTTCACCGCCTGCTGCTTGTCCATGAACACGCCGTAGTTGGAGGTGAGGACGTAGTAGACGAGCTCCAGCTCATAGGCTGATTCGCCGAATTGCATGAAGTGCGCGCGATCGAAGCGCACCCCCTCCTGCTGCTCCACTGCCGCGCGGATGAGGCCCGGCAGCCGCTCCAGAACGTCCGGCGGAGTCTGATACGTCACGCCGATCTTGCCGACGACGCGCCGCTCCGGCATGCGCCCGTAGTTCCGGATCCGGCTCCTCAGCAGGTCGCCGTTGGAAACGACCAGCTCCTCGCCCGAAAGCGACCGGATGCGCGTGGTCTTGAGGCCGATGTGCTGCACGACGCCGATGTCGCCCTCTCCGATGTTGATGGCATCGCCGACGACGAATGGCTTGTCGACCACGATGGAGAGCGACGCGAAGAGGTCGCCGAGGATGTTCTGGGTGGCCAGGGCGATGGCCACGCCGCCGATGCCCAGCCCGGCGATGAGAGCCGTGACGTCGAAGCCGACGTTGTCGAGCGCCGCCAGGACGGCGACGATCCACACCCCGATGACTGCGCCGAACCGGAAGGCGCGGATCGTGGTGATGGCCGACGGATCCGACTCGATGCGCGTCCGGCCGTAGCGCTCGAGGGCGAACTCCACGACTGCGACGCCCCACACCGCTCCCTGCGCGACCAAGGAGACGCGGGTCAGCATGGCCAGCGCCCGTCCCAGCTCCGGAGTCAGCGGAAGAACTCGCGCCCCGGCATAGATCGCCGGGAACAGCAGCAGCAGCGGCTTGGTCCGCACCACCACGTCGACGAGGAAATCGTCGACGCTCGTTCCGGTCTGGCGGCTGAGTCCGTGGTGCCGCCGGGCCAGCGCGCGCGCGGACCAGGCCACCAGAAGGATGAAGAGGGTGACCGCCAGGGCGATGGCGGCGCTCGACGGCGGCGCATCGAGCAGCAGGTCGATCGACTTCATGGGTGAAGGTTACTATGCTGGCGTGGTCCTGATTTATCTGCTCACCGCCCGCCGGCGCGGTGGCGTTCCACTGAAGCCCGTCTGCACTCTTCCGCGATTGCCGGTGGCCTCGCGGAACGATTGCTCGAATTCACGCCGGATCATGCCCATCTGGTCGATCTCGTCCTGGGCCGCACCTCCCGGCGTGAGCAGCACGAACATCACGCGGAACTCGCGCTGTGTATCGGGATACTGCGGCTGGCGCTGCAAAGGGAACGTAAATCGTTGGCCTGAGACTTCGACGAGCATCGCCGCCCGAGATTCTGCCGGAAATCGAGTCGGGACGTCTAACGGCGTAGCGCGTCGCGATGTCTATGCTGGGCGTTGTGCTGGAGTCTCGACTGGGAACGGGGAGCGAGGAGGGCTCGCCGCCCGGGTACGGCGGCGTCCGTCGGCTATGAAGGTTCGCTGTCCGCCGACGCCAGCGGTATCCATTCTGACGATGCGTGCTGCCGCATTGCGGATATGGCTGATCTATCCAAAGCGGAAACGCCTCATCGTCAAGGGGTGGTTCGGCGATGATCTCGTCAGGATCAAACGAAAAGGGCAATGCGGTGCCACCGCTTGCGCAGATGGATCGGACGAGCCCCATTTGGGCTCTCTCTCTTGCGACGCCGAGCCGATGGTCGCCACCGTGATGCGAAGGGGTCGTGTGTCGCGACACGTGTTTCCATTCTGTGTCCGCGATTGCGCTCGTAGCGGGTAGGGTTTCTCGGGTCGTTCGCCCCTCATGTAGAGATGCGTCGCTCCGATAGTGCTCTGCTGGGCTCAATCAGAGCGTACGTGCGCACGTGTTTTCATCACGAATCACCGCCGCGCGTCGGGGATCTGGCCCTGACGCTCAATATGTCGCGCAGGCGCTTGAACCAGCGCGTGCTCGCAGCCTCCGGATTAACGGTCGCCGCCTTCCTCAAGCGCGAGCAGATTCGGTGCGCCAGGTATCTCTTGGCGAGCACTCAATTATCCGTCACACAGATCGCCTACCGGGCGGCCTTCGGAACGCGCCGAACGTTTCACCGCGCTTTCCTCCGGCACACCGGCATGACGCCCGCGGTATATCGGCGGAACTCGTCAAAATGTCCCTAGATATAAAAACGGATTGCCTTTATAACGTTTTCTTACACAAAATAACTCGGAGCGCACGAAGCACGCGCCAGCAATCCGGGTCCTGGAGGACATCATTTCCCGCATCCTTACCAGCATCCTCGCCCTGTGCGTGAGCACGCCGCTTCTCGCACTTGAAGTAACGACCACGCGTGCCGCGTTCAACCCGTCCCGTGGCGAAACCGTCACGTTCACAATCAAGACAACGGAGCGCGGCGCGCTGACCGCGCGCATCCTCGATCGCGATGCGTACGTCACCAAAACGCTTGCGGCCGCTCGCCCAGTCGCTCCCGGCGAGGTACGACTCACGTGGGACGGCACCGACGACGCCGGACGCCGCGTGCCCGACGAAGCCTGGAGCCTCCACGTCGAGCTGCGCGGCACCAAGCGCCATGCCACGTACTTTCCCGCCAGCCAGCCCACAGCGATGACTGGGATCCGGCTCGACGCGTACAGCCCGAAGACCGGCATCCTGCGCTACACGCTCCCCTTCGCCGCTCGCGTCCACATCCAAGCCGGCATCAAGGACGCGCAGTCCGCCGACCCGACCGCGGGCGCTGTGATGAAAACCCTGGTGAACCGCGCCCCACGCCCCAGCGGAGCCGTGATCGAATACTGGACGGGCATGGACGAATCAGGAACGATCAGCGTGCCCGCCCTGCCGCACTTCGTCGTCGCGATCGCCGTCACACCGCTGCCCGAGAACGCCGTGATCACGTACGGCAATCGCACGATCACGTTCTTGGACGCCGCACTCCAGCGTACCGGCCGCCCGCTCTACGGCACGGGCACGCTCGCCGCGCACGGCCATCACGAACACCACCAAGGACTCACGACGTTCGACGATGTCGCCCCGCACCTGCGCGCCACGCCGCGCGCGGAATGGGACGCGAGCACGAAAACCTGGCTCGCAAACTCGCGCCATATCCAGGTCCGCCTCGCTCTTGACGGTCCGACCGCCGCCGCCTTCGCCAAACACCCCGGCCGCCTGGTCGTTTACGTCGACCAGCACCGCGTCATCGACCAGAAGCCGGCCGCCGACGTACCGATTACCCTCGACCTGCCCGGTGACGGACCGCACGTCATCGCCGCGAACTGGGTGAGCGACTACGGTCCGGTCGCCGCTACCGCATTCCGCATCCAAACCATCCGCTAAGGAGTCGCCCTCGCCCATGAAACTCCTCGTCCCTCTCGCGCTTGCCCTGTGCCTAGTCACCACCGCGATCGCCGACACCAACGTCTCCGGCACGATCAACACGGACACGACCTGGACCGCGGCGGCCAGCCCCTACCTCGTCACCGGCACCGTCACCGTCGCCTCGCCCCGCACCCTCACGATCGAACCGGGCGTGACCGTCAAGTTCAACACGAACACTGGCCTCACCATCAACGGCCGACTCCTGGCGCTTGGCACCAGCGCCGCCAACATCACGTTCACAGCCGCCGCCGCAACGCCGACTCGAGGATCCTGGCAGCCCATCCTCCTGAACGGCGGCACGAATCCGGCCAGCGAGCTGACGTACGCCACCATCTCCTACGGCGGCAGCGGCAGTTCCACGGGCATCGTCCGCATCGCGTCGGGCGCCGCCACGCTCGACCACGTGACCATCACCGAATCCGCCACGGCCGGCATCTACTCTCTCACCGCCGGCGCCGTCACGCTCACCAGCATCACGGTCGCGAACTGCACCGGCGACGGCTTGCTCGCCGAGACGTGGAGCGGCAACCTGACTGGCCTGCACACGATCACCGACGCCACCTTCGCCACGAACGGCGGGCACGGCGTCAATCTAGGCCGCGCCGGCCGGGCGAGCATCACCGGAACCACCTTCACGGACAACACGAATTACGCCGTGGGCGCGGAGCCCGGCACGCGCCTGGACGCACTGACCGCGATCACCGCGTCCGGCAACGGCGGCGGCGCCAAGAACGCGGTCGGGTACCGGACCGGCACCATGAATGCGCGCGACGAAACGTGGCAGGCGAGCAGTGTCCTTGCCTACGTCATCGTCGGCGGGAATGTCGTGGTCGGGAGCGGCCGCACCCTCACCATCGAACCCGGCACGACGATCAAGTTCTCTGCAAACACGGGCATGACGGTGCAAGGCACCTTGCTCGCTGTCGGCACGAGCACCAACCCGATCACGTTCACCGCCGCTGCAACCGCACCCGTGCGCGGCTCGTGGCGGAACATTGATGTGAACGCGGGCACCAATCCCGCCTCCCGCCTGGAGCATGTCACGGTCTCGTACGGCGGCTCTGGGTACCTCTTCCGCGTCTGGAATGGCACGGTCGTAATCGAGCACTCCACGTTCACGGAGTGCGCCGGCATCGGCGTGAGCTCGCACGGTACGGGCGCCGTCACGCTCACGGCCAGCACGATCTCCAACTGCAACTCCCACGGCCTGTACATCGAAGACGTCTACGGCAACCCCGGCCCGCACGTGATCACCGACTCTACGATCACCGGCAACGGCGGATACGGCATCTACGTCGCGCAGCGTGGGCGTGCCAGCGTCACAAACACCGCGATCAGCGGCAATACGCTCGGCGGCCTCACCTCCGATACCAGTGCTATCGATGCCCGGTACTGCTACTGGGGCGCGCCCACCGGCCCCGGTGGTTCAGGGTTTGGGACCGGCAATTCCGTTAACACTAACGTCCTCTTCGAACCGTGGTTCGCGGCGGCGCCGGCAGGAGCGCACCGCTTCAGCACGTACAGCATCACGAACCGCACCTTCAACCCCACGATCAGCACCACCTCCAACCCGAGCTTTGGGGCGACTGCCGCCGGGGACTGGACCGTGACCGTGCTCAACGCGTCGAGCACCGCGGTGCGGACGTTCACCGGGACCGGCACGACGGGGTTGGTCAGCTGGGATGGCAAGGATACTGCCGGCACGACGCAGCCGAGCGCGAACTACACCTACGAGTTTGCAAGCAGCGCAACCCTCGTCCCGATGCGCGCCCGGACCATTCTGGACACGACGCGCCAGCTGACCCTCACCGGCTTCGCCGGCACGCCCGCGTACCTGAGTCCCAACGCTGACGGCATCCAGGATACGAGCCTACTTGCGGGTACGACGACATTCGACGACCTCACCTGGAGCCTGGCTGTGAAAAACAGCGGTGGCTCGACCGTGCGCAGCGTCGCCGGGACCGGGCTTGTCACGTTCACGTGGGACGGACGCAACGACG
>DATKCA010000089.1:0-2856 GCA_035544675.1 Thermoanaerobaculia bacterium
TAGCCACTGAGGTTGCCTTGTGGACGTCGAGCGCGAGATACTGAATCGCCTGCTGTTGCATGGCAGCCGTCCCTTCCTTTCGTTCGGTTTTTGGCGATTCCAAACTTACAGGAAGGGGCGGGCTTTCAATATGCGTTGGGCGGCATTCGGCGTGGCCGTGACCATCAAGCTCACGTGAAGATCGCACTCCTGATCGCTGCTGTGCTCGCCGCCGCCACGGCCGTGGCGCATTCGGTGCTCGGCGAGCGCTACATCCTGACAAGGTTGTTCCGGCGCGAGAACCTGCCTCGGCTCTTCGGCAGCGACTGGTTCACCAAGCGCACCCTTCGGTTCGCGTGGCACCTCACCTCCGTAGCCTGGCTGGGACTGGCCGGTGTCGTTGCTCTTCTCGCTCAGCCAACTACGCCTTCTCCCGAAACCATCCTTCGCATCGTCTCCATCACCTTCCTGGTCAGTGCAGCAGTGACCGCAATAGCATCGAACGGCAGGCATCTCGCCTGGCCCGTCTTCCTTGCCGTCGCGCTCCTCACATGGTTCATGTCGTAAGCATCCTCACGGTGACACCGCCCAGAGTTGCCACAGCGTCGTGCGCGATGCCGCCTAACCCCTCGAACTCATACGCTCGGACGTCTCACGAGCGAAAGCATCATTTGTTCGACCATCAGCTGAGCGCCGGGTTTCAGACGACGCCGTTTGATCCAAGCGTTCCTTACTTTCTTGATGAAGAAGGATCAGTCCACGACGTGACTCCTCGACGCACCTCGAACAAGACTTCAGCGAACGAGACAGTCACGAAGGCGCAGCAAAAGCCTTGGTGGCGCTTCTGGTAGTGGCGGCCCAACTCCACGCAACCGCTTAGGCCGCCGTCCCCCTGGGCTAGGCCGGCGAGGGGCGCTCGAGCGGACCTTGCGCTTGACGCGGTTCATCGTGGGCCAGCTCGTAGACGCGATCGAGGAGCGATGGCCGCTTCACCGCTTCGATGCCCGGCACGTCCCTCCCCGTGGCCTGGCGCCGCGCCACCTCGCGCTCCCACTTCATGTGCCAGAGATACAACTGCGCGGTGTACATCTGCTCGAGGTAAATCGAGTACATCCATCCGCAGCCGATGTAGAGGATCACTCCGATCCAGACACCTTCGGGGAGCTGAGCGTCGAACAGATCCGAGGCGTACAGCAGCAGGAGCGCCGGCAGAAAAAGCATGAAGGTGACCAGCTCCGTCATCCCGAACGCGGCGAGGAACTGTCGGGGGTGAGCTCGAAAGATGGTGAAGCCCCGCCGGATGGCGCGCGGAAAGCTCAGTCCCTGCCAGGCGATGCCCGGGAGGATCAGGAAGACCACCATGCGGACGAGCTTCTGCAGCATCCGGAAGTACGCTGCCGTAAAAGAAAAGTGGCCGCCGCCACCTCCGGCGAGAGCGCGAGAGGCGTTCTCCGCCGAGAACGACCGTTCGCTCCCGCCCCGTTTCTTCTTCCGCGACAGCATCGCCTGGATCACCACCAGGAGGAACCAGATCACCGTCCACACGATGATGATGGGAATCATCTGCAACAGGTTGAGACGCAGTGTCGAGGCGACCGCGCGACCGAGACTCGGCTCCCTGCCCGACTCGAGGTCCTGCAGCAGCTCCAGCAGCACCGAACAGCAGACCGACAGGAGCGTCGCGAAGAGGAACACGGCGCCGAAGACGATCAGCAGCGCGTCGCGTTGGCGCAGATCCTCCCACGGTACGCCGAAGTCGAGGTAGAGAACGGTGGGGACGTAGACCAGAGTCGCGGCGACCAGCGGCACGAGAACTTTCGGATGCCGCCGGAAGAGCCGGAACGACTCCTGGACCAGGCTCTCATCATGCGTGAAGAGGGACATCGCCACCTTTGTTCTTGAAGCCACATGTTTACCACAATCCCGCACGCTAGAATGTCCGGCCGATCGTGAACCGCGTCCGCCTCGCCACGCCGGCTGACATTCCTGCGCTCTTCGCCGTCCGCACCAGCGTCCGGGAGAATCACCTCGACATCGCCCAGCTCGCCGAGCGCGGGGTCACCCCCGAATCGATGGCCGCGCTGCTGGCCGGCGGCCAGTCGGAGACGTGGGTCGCGGAAAGCGAGCAGGGGATCATCGGCTTCAGCACGGCCGACGCGCGCACCGGAAGCATCTCCGCGCTCTTCGTCTCTCCCGGCGCGGAGCGGCAGGGATATGGCCGGGTGCTGCAGGCCGCCGAGGAGTGGCTCTTCGGGGCGGGATGGGAGACGATCGGGTTACAGACAGGGGAGGAGGCGGACAATCGCGCGCACGCGTTCTATCGTGCCGCGGGCTGGATCATGGCCGGGCCGGCGGACCACGACGACGTGCGGTACGAGAAGAGCCGGCCATCAACGCTATAGTGCCGCGACGACGACAATCCGTGCGGCCTGCATTCTCCGCTGCGGGCCAAACTGCCTGACGGATACTCCGTTCCTCCTCATTGGCATCCGATGGATGAGAACATCACCGTGATTCAGGGCACGATGCGGATGGGGATGGGCCGGAAGTTCGACCGCGAGAAGCTCCGCGATCTTCCCGTCGGGTCCTACGCCCGGCTGCCCAGAGGGGAGCCGCACTTCAGGCGAGACCATCATCGAGCTGCACGGGATCGGGCCATACGACATCCACTACGTCAACCCGGAGGATGATCCGGGAAAGAGCGGCGAACGGAAGCAGGAGAAGTGAAACGTGCGCGCACCGATCGCTCGATTCCAGACGAGTGTCAGCGGTGGCGGTGTGTCAGGCCTTCGAAGATCGCCCGCAGCCGCAGAAACACGTACGCGAAGTGGCCGCCGGCGATGTCTCTGCTGGCGTTGCCCATGTCCTCGTTGAGCA
>DATKCA010000090.1:0-5641 GCA_035544675.1 Thermoanaerobaculia bacterium
CTACGGCGCTTCCGCTGCCGACGCCGTCTTCGCTGCCGGCTCCAGCAGCTTCGGCCGCGGCCGGAACGGCCGCTGCATCACGTGGCGCTCGGCGTTCGACGTCCACTGAAACGCGTCCATCACATCGGTGAACGCGGCGGACGCGGCCGTCGCGGCCGCCTGGCACGCCTCCGCGGATTCGAAGCGGATCGCGCCGATCTCGTCGATATGGGATGCGATGTCGCGCCGGATGTCGGCGATGTGCCGGTGCTCGTGCTGCAGTGCCGCGGGAGTGTTGAGGAACGTGACGGCATGGAACCGCGCCTTCGCTACGATGCGCCACTGCTGCTCAGCCGCCTCGCACGCGCAGTCGAGCTTCCGCGCGAAGAATCGGGTGCAGGCGGAGATCGTCGCGTCTGCGTTGCAGCGTTGCCCGAGGACGCTGCGGCTGCCGATGAGGTGGACGGAGTGGAAGGCCATCTTGACGCTCTCCTCCGCCAGGAGCGGCGCGGCGCAGAAGACCAGAACGAGACAAAGCCGAACGTGGGCAGGCATTCGACACCCTCAGCTTACGTGTCCGTAACGGGTTTGTCACCTCCTCGACACAGATCGGAAACCGGTAACCGGCAACCGGAAACGGTGGGGCACCGGCTAACGGAGTTACCGTATCCGCCATGACGCGCATGCCCGCCATCTTCTTCGGCCACGGGAATCCGATGAACGCGATCGAGACGAACGCTTACACGGAGGGTTGGAAGCGGCTCGGCGAGTCGATGCCGCGGCCGGAGGCGATCGTGGTGGTCTCGGCGCACTGGTATCTGCCGGCCACGCTCGTCACGGCGCAGGAGAAGCCGCGCACGATTCACGACTTCGGCGGCTTTCCGCGGCCCCTGTACGCGGTGCAGTACCCAGCTCCGGGCGACCCCGCGCTCGCGGCGCGCCTGGAGTCGCTGCTCGCGCCGGTCGAGGCGCATGGCGATCGGGAGTGGGGACTCGATCACGGGACGTGGTCCGTGCTGGTCCACGTCTTTCCGAAGGCCGACATCCCGGTCGTGCAGCTCAGCATCGACGAGACCCAGCCGGCGGAGTTTCACTACGGGCTCGGAAAGAAGCTCGCGCCGCTGCGCGACCAGGGCGTGCTGGTGATGGGCAGCGGCAATCTCGTTCACAACCTGCACGCGTACGCGTGGGGGAGGCATCCCGCCGAGCCGTTCGACTGGGCGGTGCGCTTCGAGACGAAGGCGCGCGAGCTGATGACGTCCGGAGACGATGCGCCGCTCGTCGCGTACGAGTCGCTGGGCCGCGACGCGATGCTCTCCGCACCGACTCCCGATCACTACCTGCCATTGCTCTATGTCCTCGGCGCACGGCATCGCGATGATCGCGTCGATTTTCCCGTCGAAGGCATCGACGGAGGATCGGTGTCGATGCTGACGGCGCAGCTGTCCTGAGGGAGGAGCGCCGCCCCTTCACGGGATCACGAGGCCGGATTCGCCTCCGCCGGCACCGGGAACTGCGGCGCCTCGATCCTTGCTCCTTCGTAGCCGATCACCTCGCCGAAACGGTGCGCCTCCCAGTCCGCGCGCGCCGCGGCGATCTCCTCTTTCGACCTGGCCACGAAGTTCCACCACATATAGACCTGCTCTCCGAACGGCGCGCCGCCGAGGAGCATCAGCCGCGCGCCGCGCTGCGTCTCGACCGGCAGCTCGTCGAGGCCCGGCGCCGCGTGGTACAGCCTGTCGATCTCCAGCTCCACGCTGTCCGCGGTCGCGTCGCCCTCCATCAGCATCACTCCGTGCTCGAACGAGCCGTCCAGCGGCAGCGACGTGCCCTCCCTCACCCGCGCCTCGGCGCCGACCATCGGCGAATACGCGCTGGCCGGCGAGCCCCCGCCGATGAACAGCGTCACGTCCGCGCCGCGCACGTCCATCCTGGGCAGCTCCGCGTGATGCTCGAACGACGGATCGCGATGTCGCGCCGCATCGGGCAACGCCACCCAGAGCTGCACGCCGCTGAGCACTCCTGAATGCGACCGCGGCGTCTCCTCCGCATGCGAGATCCCCTTCCCCGACGTCATCACATTCAACTGCCCCGGACGGATCATCGCCTCCGATCCGAGGGAGTCGCGGTGGAGGACTTCGCCGGAGAGGAGCCAGGTGACGGTCTGCAGGCCGATGTGCGGATGCGGTGCGACGTCCATCGGCTTCTCGTCCGTGAACGAGAGCGGACCGTAGCGATCGAGAAAGCACCACGGTCCGATGAGACGGCGCTGCCGCACGGGGAGGAGCCGGCGGATCTCGAGCGGGCCGAGGCGCGTGGTGCGGGGTGGGAGGGGGGTGAGCATTCGAGTAGCGGGAATCGTACTTCCGTCATTCCGAGCGTAACGAGGAATCCGGGCGTGTGGGCGGTAAGACACCGTACCGCCCTGCCCCCAGATCCCTCGCTACGCTCGGGATGACACTCGGGTTTTTTTGATAGGATGCGCATCACAGTCCAATGTTCAGTCGTTCCATCGTGCTTTTCACGGGAGACCCGAAGCGGGAAGCCGTCCGCAAGGGTCTGCCTCGCGGTGTCCTCGGCACCCTGCACGGAAGGCTGATTGAGACGATCCGTCGCCGGAGCGACACCGCGCTCGTCATCGCCTCCGACTCGGCCGGACAGTTCCTTCTCAGCTCCGGCGGGCGGATCGCGCAAGCGGCCGCCGCGACCCTCGGCGAGAAGATCTCCGCCGCGTACCGCTTCGCATTCGAGCTCGGATCGGAGTCGGTCCTCGTGCTGGCTGGCGACGTGGCCGGTGTCGACGACGCCCTGCTCGACGACGCCTTCCGCAAGCTCGAGACCTCGCCGCGCAGCTGTGTCCTCGGCCCCAGCGGCGACGGCGGCTTCTACCTCTTTGGCCTGAACCGCTCCGGCGGCCTCGCTTCGTCGATCGACTGGAACCGGGTTCCCTGGTTCACGGCCGCGTCGTCGGGCGCTCTGGCGCGCATCGTCTGCGAGGCGGGCGGCCGGGTGCTGTTCGGCGCGCGCGTCGACGACATCGACAGCCTCGCGGACGCCATCCGCGTCACGCGCCGGCTGTCGCGCGCGTTCCTCACGCTGCGCGCCAGACTGCAGTCTCTCCTCGTCATCAAACCGGCAGACTCCGCTCTGCCGTTCGTTCGCACCTCCGCGGATCTCCATCCGCATTCGCTGCTGCGCGGCCCTCCCCGGGCCTGACGCGCCGCACCTCTCACTTCGCATCTCACAAAATTTTCGGAGGTAGTCTCATGACCACTCTGGCCGAGCGCACGCCGCTGCACGTGCCACAGCTCCACTCGTTCGAGCACGACTCGATCACCTACGCCGTCGACGCCGGCGCGCCGAACTGGATCGCCGTCGAGAAAGGAGGAGCGGAGCTGCTGTCGTGGATCCGCCAGGGAGACAGCGCCGGGCAGCCGATGGCTTTCGGCACGCTCGTGGCCCGCTACGCCTCCGAGAAGAATCTCGAGGCCGGCAAGGCGTGGGTCCATGTCCACGACTTCGTCAGCTCGCTCGATCGCGCCGGCATGCTGGCCGACGCGGCGTTCGCCCGCAGCGCGTACGCCGGCCGCGCGGAGATGATCCAGCCCGACGGCCTCCGCGAGCTGTGGGTGCAGGTGAACAACAACTGCAACCTCACGTGCACGCACTGCCTGGTCTCCTCCGGCCCGGGCGGCATCGGCGGTCTTCCGCCCGAGAAGCTGATCGGCCTGGTCGATCGCGCCAAACAGCTCGGCATCGAGCGCGTCTACATCACGGGCGGCGAGCCGTTCCTCCGCCGCGACATCTTCGAGCTGGCCAAACACATCACCGAGACGCACGGCCTCGAGTTCATCGTGCTCACGAACGCGACGCTGTTCGCCGGCCGCATCAGGGAAGGGCTCAAGTCGCTCGACCGCGAGCGCGTCCGCTTCCAGGTCTCCATCGACGGCGCGTCGCCGAAGACGAACGATCCGATCCGCGGCGCCGGCACCTTCGTCAAAGCCCTCGACGGCGCCCGCATCCTCTCCGACCTCGGCTTCGACGTCTCGCTGACGACGGTGACGACCGAGGAGAACCTCGCCGAGCTGCCGCAGATCCCGGCTATCGTGAAGAACGTCGGCGCCAAGAGCCAGCACCTCATGTGGAGCCACAAGCGCGGTCGCGCGCTGGAGAGCGACAACGGGTTCTTCCCCGATCAGACCCCGCTGCTCTCGGCCGTGATGAACGTGGTCGACGCCTCGAAGGAGCACGGCACCGTGCTCGACAACTTCGAGGCCGTCAAACGCCGCGTCAACGGCATGCCCGGCCTCAAATACGACCTCGGTAACGCCGGATGGGACTCCGTCTGCGTCTACGCGGACGGCAAGGTGTACCCGTCGGCGGCCCTGGCGAACGAGATGCCGCTGGTCTGCGGCGACCTCAATCGCCAGGACCTCGAAGAGATCCTGAGCTCGTCGCCCGTCGTGCGCAGACTGCGCCAGGCCACGCTGGCCAGGAACCCGAGCGTGTCCAGCGATCCGTTCCGCTTCTTCACCGGCGGCGGAGACCTCGAGCACGCCTGGTGCTTCTCCGGCGACTTCATCGGCGCCGACCCGTACTACCCGATCTCTGTGGCGCTGGCCAAGCGCGTCATGACGGAGCTCGGCGAAGAGAAGCGGGAGCGCAAGAACGTGAAGTCGGGATACAGCGCGCCGCTCATCCTTCACGCCATGGGCGACGGCGCGATCTCCTGCGGAACGGCCGACGGCATCCTGGCCGAGGAGCCGGTGCTGACGCTGCACTCGAATTGTGTGCTGTCGTTCGACGTCGACAAGCCCCGCGCGAAAGTCCGCGAGTTCTACGGCGCCGCCGCGGAGAAGCCGCAGGCCGAGCTGTGCTGCCCGACCAAGTACGACGACTCCGCGATCTCCCACATCCCGCAGGACGTCCTGGACCGCTTCTACGGTTGCGGATCGCCGATGACCACCGCCGGCATCAAAGAAGGCGAGACCGTGGTCGACCTGGGATCGGGCGCGGGGATCGACGTATTCATCGCCGCGAAGTTCGTCGGCGCGACCGGCAAAGCGATCGGCGTCGACATGACCGACCGCATGCTCAGCGTGGCGCGCGAAAACCAGCCGAAAGTCGCCTCCGCGCTCGGATACGACTCCGTGGAGTTCCGCGAGGGCTTCCTCGAGAAGATCCCGCTGGAGTCGAAGAGCGTCGACCTCGTGACGTCGAATTGCGTGGTGAACCTCTCCCCGGACAAGCCGCGCGTCTTCGAGGAGATCTGGCGCGTGCTCAGGGATCACGGCCGGATCCTGATCTCCGACATCGTCGCCGAGACGAAGGTGCCGCCGCATCTGAAGGTGAACGCGCAGCTGTGGGGGGAGTGCCTCACCGGATCGCTCACGCAGGAGGAGTTCATCGCCGGGCTCGAGCGCGCCGGCTTCTACGGCATCGAAGTGCTGAAGAAGGTGTACTGGAAAGACGTGGAAGGCTATCCGTTCTACTCCGTCACGGTGCGCGGCTACAAGTTCGAGAAGACCGAAGGCTGCGTCTTCAAAGGCCACCAGGCCATCTACCTCGGTCCCGGCAAGGCGTTCGTGGACGAGGAAGGACATCAGTTCCCGCGCAACGAGCCGTACGAGGTGTGCACGGACACGGTGGCCAAGCTGTCGAA
>DATKCA010000091.1:0-5579 GCA_035544675.1 Thermoanaerobaculia bacterium
GATCCACTCCCGGATCTGTGTCTCCAGCACCGACAGCGGCAGCGCGCCGGCGCCCAGGACCGCGTCGTGGAAGCGGCGGATGTCGAAGCGGTCGCCGAGCTCGCGCGTCGCCAGCGCCCGCAGCTCCTTGAACTTCAGCTCGCCGATCTTGTACGCCAGCGCCTGGCCCGGCGAGTTGATGTAGCGGTCGATCTCCACGACGATGTCGTGCTCGGTCTTGCCGGCGTTCTCCCTGAAGAAGTCGATGGCCCTCTGCCGCGACCATCCCTTGGAGTGCATCCCCGTATCGACGACGAGCCGGATGGCCCGCCACATCTCGTACGTGAGCTGCCCGAACTTCGAATACGGGTCCTTGTAGAACCCCATCTCGGGGCCGAGGGACTCCGCGTACAGACCCCAGCCCTCGATGAATGCGGTGTAGCCGCCGAATCGCCGGAACTTCGGCAGCTCGCCGAGCTCCTGCTGGATGGCCAGTTGCAGATGATGTCCGGGAACGGCCTCGTGCAGCGTCAGCGCCTCCATCTCCCACTTCGGGCGCGCCGGAAGGTTGTATGTATTCGCGTAGTACAAACCGGGCCGGCCCGCCTCCAGCGAGCCGCTGCTGTAGTAGGCGGTCGTGGCCGTTTTCTCCGCGTATGCCGGAACGGGAACGATGCCGTAGGGCAGACGCGGAAGAGTGCCGAACAGCTTTGTCAGCTCCGGATCGGCGCGCTTGGCAATGTCGCGGTATTCCTTGAGCAGCGCCTCCTTCTCGGTGAAGTAGAACCGCGGGTCGGTGCGCAGGAACGTGAAGAACTCCGCCAGCGACCCTTTGAAGCCGGTGGACTCCCTCACCTTCTCCATCTCCCCCCGGATCCTCTTCACCTCGGACAGACCGAGGTTGTGGATCTCGTCGGGGGTCATGTTCGTGGTGGTGAAGTTGCGGACCAGATACGCGTACCAGTCGCGACCATCGGGAACCGCGGAGAGACCGACCGCCTCGCGCGTCTTCGGGTAATACTCCTCGGTGAAAAACCGCTGCAGCCTGCGGAACGCCGGAGTGACCTTCGTGCGGATGACCTCCGCTGCCTGCACGCGCACGCGTTCGTCCGCCGATCCGCTGCTGAACATCTGCTGGTAGATCGGCGTCTTCGTCGGGTCGTCGTGGATCTGATTGCCGATCAGCTCCGCGGCGTCGCGCAGCGTGATGCGCGGCGGCGTGATGCCGGCGGCGAGGCCTTTGCGCATCTGCGCGATGGACTGGTCGACGAGGCGCGGCGCTTCCCCGAGCCGCTTGATGAAGTTCTCGTAGTCGCGCGCGTTCGCTTTCGGAACCGACTGCGCGAGGTTGGCGAGCTGCGAATGGACGCCGCCGCGCTGCGTGAGCTGGATGAAGTCCGAGCGGAACCGCTGTCCCTCCACGTCCTGCTCCGCGTCCAGAAGGTAGAGGTCGTAGTTGAGCCGGTTCGCGGGTGAGAGCTTCGTCCGGTCGATGGCGCGGACCCGCCCCACCAGCTCCCGCGCATGTGCCCTCCTCCGCTCGATCGCCTCCCCGGAAAAATCCGGCATGCGGTCGTTGTAGCGGTTGTCGCCGACGCGGGTGGCCTGCGTCGGAAATTCGCGCACGGTCCACTCCCACTCGTCGTCGAGGAGCTTCTGGAACTGCGAGTCGGCGGACTGCGCCAGCGCGGCGGTGGCCGCGAAGAACGCGATGGCGAAAACAACGGCAAGTCGTCTCATGAAAGCGGATTCTATGTCGGTGGAGGACAGGCAATCCTGCCTGTCCGGCGAGGACAGGCAGGATTGCCTGTCCTCCACAGATCCACCTACTGCTCCCCGCTCCCCTTCGTCCCCCTCTGTGACTCTGTGTCTCTGTGGTTTGTTTTCAAACCACAGAGTCACAGAGAACACAGAGATCAACGCCCTTTCCGGTGCCGCGCCCTCCCCGGATTGAACAGCTCCAGAAACTTGTCCTCAGCTTCCAGTGTCCCGACGAGGAACATGCGCCCGCCTTCCGGCATCACGAAATCCAGCCCCGGATTCATCTCCCGCCTGCCACCCTCATCGACGAAGACCACGGTGCAGCCCGTCCTCGTGCGAATCTTCGACTCGCCGAGACTGCGCCCGGCGACGGAGGGCGGGATCGCCGCCGGGAACACGCTGATTCCCTCCGCCAGCAGCAGGTAATCGCCTCCGCGCAGAAGATTGAAGACGGTGTTCGCCCCCATCGAGGCGTAGGACAGCACCAGGTCGGCACCGGCGCGTGAAAGCGTCTTCACGTTGCGATCGAGGTTGCTGCGGGCCAGGATCTGCCAGGCCTTGTGCAGCTTGCGAAAGAAGATGGTCAGGGCCACGTTCGTGTCGTCGTCGTGAGTGGTGATGATGAGGGTGGTGGCTTCGCGGACGCCGGCCCTCTTCAGAACGTCCATTTCCGTGGCGTCCCCGATGACCGCGTCGTGACGTCCTGCCACGCGCTCGGGGATCTTCTCGATGATCGTGGTGATGATGCCCAGCTCCGTGAGCGCGTCGCTCGCGGAACGCCCCACGCGGCCGCCGCCGATGATGACGACCCGTGGCGCGGGCCCGCCAGCGCTGGAGTACGCAGCGTTGTATTGGTCGATCTGCTCGCGCGTGCCGGCCAGGACGAAGATCGTGTCCGGCTGGATCATCGTGCCGTGATCCACGATCTCCAGACTGCCGTGATTCCAGACGCCGATCACGCCGACGTCCGTGCGGCTGCGAAGCCCGCTCTGCCCCAGGGTCTGCCCCGGCAGCTGCGTCCCGAAGGCGGAAGCCTCGGCGATGAGCAGCTCATGGAGGTTGCCGATGACCCGGGCATCGGAATCGCGGATGCTGACGCGCCGCGCCAGGGCCTCGCCCATGATGTCCTCCTGCCGCAGCACCATCGTGGCGCCGGCCAGCTCGAGCACGTCGCGGGAGGCATCGGTTGTGGCGCTGGCTACGATCGGGACGGTCTCGGATAACTCACGGGCCGTGAACGTGGCGTTCGTGTTGACCACGTCCTTGCGGGTGGTCACGAGCATGGCGGCCTGGTCGAGCCGCATGCGGCGGTACGTGTCGGGGTCGTCCAGGTCTCCAACCGCCACTCGTACGCCACGCTCTTCGAACTCGAGAGCCTCCTGCACGGTCGGGCAGACCACGATGTAGGAGTGGCCGTACTTCTCCAGCATCGGGATCAGCGCCGTGGCCAGCGGACCGTAATTCGTGAGGATGACGTGACCGCGGGTGGTGGACGGGAGCGCACGAGGCGCCCTGGCCGCGGTCTGCGCCCGCATCCAGGGCGCGTAGAAGAACTCGATGAAGGTGAACGGCAGCAATACCAGCATGAAGGCCACGCCGGAGACGAGCACCACTACGGAGAAGATCCGGCCCAGGTCTCCGTGGAAAGTGATGTCGCCGAAGCCGAGCGTCGTCATCACTGTGAGGGTCCAGTAAAACCCCGTGATCCAGGAGTGGCTCTGCCCTTCCTGCTCCATGATCAGGTGGAACAGCACGCTGTAAATGCCGATGAGAGTCAGGAGAACGAGGAGGAGATGCGCGAGCGAGCGCAGGTTCGCGCGGCTGGTCCGGCTCTCCATCACCGTGCTCAAGACAGCAATCAACGCCTTCATACGATCAGATTCTGCACTGTGCCGGCGGCGGTGGAAAGGTCACTCACGCCTGCGCAGCTCCTGGTCGGTTCTCGAGCGCGCGCTCGTAGCGTCCCAGGATCGGCTGACTGGAGAGGCCGTGCAGGAGGACGCTGAGAGCGATCACTGTGATCGTGACTGGAATCGCTGCTTCGACGTATTGACCCGGTCGATGGCTGAGTGCGTAACTGAGGTAATAGAGGCTGCCGATCCCGCGGATTCCGAACCATCCCATGAGCGACCGCTGCACCATTGTGGTCGGGGATCCAATCAGACAAATCAATGTGACCAGCGGCCGGATGATGAACAGGAGCGCCAATGCGAGCGGAATCGCCGCCACGCTCCAGTATTCGGCGATCGCCACGCCGACGATGACCACCAGCAACACCTCGAGCAGTCGCTCGGCCGTGTCGCCGAACGAGATCACTTCGCCGAGGAGCACGCCGGCGGCGACGGCCGGCTCGTCCATGTCCTTCTCTTCGACACGGGACGACACCAGATCCTCGGCGGGCGGGTGCGGCGTCTCGGCATCGTCCGCGCTCTCTTCGACGCGACGGCTGTGCTCAGGATGCGGACGATCGCGGACGACTTTGATCTCCGCTCCTCTGAGCCCCACGCCGGCCGCGAAAACGGAGAGGAAGCCCCAGGCTCCGATCGCCTCGGCCGCGACATACGAGATTGCGATGAGGGCGAGCGCGAGAAAGTCGCTCGGCGCGGTCCGATCGCGATTCCGGCTGCGAATGAAGATCGCGAACCGACCGATGCCGCGTCCCAGAAAGAATCCGAGAAGCAGTCCCGCAGGGATCGCCCAGACCAGGCGGTGCAGCGCCCATTCGCCGGCCCACGGGCCCAGGCCGTCGTGCTCGCCCCACAACAGCGCGAACACGACGAACGGAAAGGCCATGCCGTCGTTCAACCCCGCCTCGGCCGAGATGCCGTAGCGCAAGCGGTCTTCGTCCGCGGCGTCGTTGACCGAGATCGCGCTCGCCAGGACCGGATCGGTCGGGGCGAGAATCGCGCCAATCAGCAGAGCCAGCGCAGGCGGGAATCCCAGAACCAGATTCGCGAATAGTGCTACTCCGACGATGGAGAGCAGCATCACCGGCCCGGCCAGGATGTACGCGGCCCGCCAGGCGGGATCGAGAACGGGCAACCGAAGCCGCAGACCGCCGACGAAGAGGGAGACGATCACGGCGATCTCGGTCACCCGTTCGAACCAGCCCACCGAGGCGGCGATGTCGATCCGGAGAAGCCCGAAACCGAGCGGCCCGAGCGCGGCGCCGATCGCCAGATAGACCGCGGAAGTCGATACGGGCAGCCGCCGCAGATGCGCGAAGGAGAGCGCCATCAGCAACAGCAGCACCCCGGCCAGAGACATCCAACCGAGGAAACTCATCGCGCCTGGGAGCCGGCTAAGGCCTCGACTGCGGGATGGTTCCGGCGTTCTGAGACTGGGCCGGGCCGGATGACGAATTCGTCGCCGTGCGCGGAGCAACCGCGACAGACGCTGAGCTCTGCGGCAGCGATGAGGACGGGGTCTGCACAACCGGCGGTGCGGTCGCGCGGGCCTCCGAACCGCTCGAGGTGTTCTGCGAGGGTTGCGGCAGCCGGGGGTCAGAGGCAGCTAACTGCGCATAACCCTCCTGTCCGGCTCCGCTCGCCCGGGATGGCGCCGCGCTCCGCGCCGCAGGTGCAGGAGCGGGAGCGGTGTCCCTGGCAGTGTAGTCAGGAATGTCGGCTGCGCCTCTGCTGGTCGTCAGGACCTTCGTGGACTTCGCGACCGTCGCGTTCGTGATCACGACACTGGGAACACTCCGGCGCGTTCCGACTGTCCGCTTCGCGGCCTGGACGAGCAGTGAATCCTGAGCGGTTACCTGAACATCAGAAACGAGAGCCGGCTTCTGTTGCGACGTTTCCGCGTATGCGGCAGTCGCTGCAGCGAGCAGGACG
>DATKCA010000092.1:0-22386 GCA_035544675.1 Thermoanaerobaculia bacterium
GGTCCCACCACGCTCATCTCGCCTTTGATCACATTGAGAAGCTGCGGCAGCTCGTCGAGCGACCACGCCCGGATGAGGCGCCCGATCTTCGTGCGGCGCGGATCATCGCGGTCCGCCCACACCGCGCCGGTGTCCAGCTCCGCGCCGACGCGCATGGAGCGGAACTTGAGGATGTCGAACGGCTTTCCGTCCAGCCCCATCCGCACCTGGCGATAGAACACCGGCCCGCGATCCTCCAGCCAGATGGCCAGAGCGACGAGGAGCATCAGCGGAGACAGCACCACGAGCGCGAGGCCGGCCACGGCCAGGTCGAAGCCGCGCTTGACGAAGCGGCTCCATCCCTCCAGCGGCGTCTCGGAGAGGTTGATGGTCGGCAGTCCGTCGATGTCTTCCACGCGCGAGCGCAGCACCATGAACTGCAGCAGGTCGGGCACGACGTGAATGGACACGCAGACTCGCACGAGCCGGTCGAGCAGCGCCATCATCGCCTGCGACGACGCATGCGGCAGCGCCACGAACACGTGATCGATGGCGTGCTCCCTGACCACGTTCTCCGCCTCGTCGATCGTGCCGAGGCAGGGAAGGCCGGCGAGCTGGGCGTCGTCACCGTTGCGCACGTAGCCGGCGATGCGGAACCCCAGCTGGTCGCGATGCGCAGTCATCCGCTCCACGACGGCGCGGGCCAGCTCGCCGTTGCCGGCGATCAGCACGCGATCGAGATCCTTCCCGCGCCGGTGCCGCTGCTCCACCGCCGCCCGGACGAACGTGCGGCCGATCAGCACGAACAGCATGGCGCAGACGAGGAAGATGCCCAGCGTGGCGCGCGAGTAATACACATCCGGCTGTCCCGGCCGGACCCACAGAAGAACGCCCGACAGCACCACCGTCGCCACCACCGACCCGATGGCCACCTGCAACCACTCCTCGGTCCGGCTCCTGGTGGGCTGAATGCGATACAGACCCTGCACGGCGAAGGCGAGCGGGAAGACGATCGTGACGATCGGCAGCAGCGCCACGTACTGAGAGAACTCCTGCTGCCCCTTCGTGACCGGGATGACTTCGAACTGAAAGCGGAGGAACCACGCCGCCAGCATGGCCAGGTTCGACGCCACCGCATCGTTGATGAGGTACACCGATGCGAGCGCCCTGTGCTTCTTCTCGATCATGTTCGACGTTGAATTCGCTGGAGCGCGCTCGTGAGCTCGCGGCTGAAGCGGTCGCGGGAGAAGCCCGCCGCTGCCCCGCGCAGAGCCGCCCGATCCCACTCAGCCGCCTCGACTTCGCCGAGCGCCTTCTGAAGCGACTGTACCACCGGGGCATCGAAAAAAATTCCGGTGCGGCCAGGCTCGATGGTGTCGAGCACGCCGCCGCCCTCGAGCGCCACCACCGGCGTGCCGAGGGCCATGGCCTCGAGCGGAGTGATTCCGAAATCCTCGATGCCCGGGAGGATGAGGCTGCGCGCCCGCGCCATGTGATCGATCACGCTCGATCTCTGTACGGAGCCGAGGAACCGGACGTTGGGAGAGGATCGGGATGAGAGGCGATCGAGAAGCGGCCCGCCGCCGATGACCACCAGCTTCCGCCCCGACTCCTGGCAAGCGGCCACGGCCAGCTCGACGTTCTTGTACGGAACGAGCGCGGAGACGACGAGGTGGAAGTCGTCGCGCCGGTCGATGATCGGCGGCTCGAGGAACTCCTCGTCCACGAACGGGTGGACGACCTCCGCATCACGCCGGTAGAACTTCGCGATTCGGTCGCGGACGAAATGCGAATTTGCCAGAAAGTGCGTGACGCCGCGCGCGGTCTCCACGTCCCACGTCCGCAGTCCCGCCGCCGCCACCCGCCCCGCCGCCCGCATCAGAGGCCTCGACCGCGGGAAGTAATCGTCGAAGCGATCCCAGATGTAGCGCATCGGCGTGTGGCAGTAGCAGAGATGCGGCCGGCCGGCCGGATCGATGCTCTTGGCCACGCAATGGCTCGAGCTGATCACCGTGTCGTAGCCGCTGAAGTCCCAAGCGCGCACGGACGCGGGGAACAGCGGGAGGAGCTTGCGGTAGTCGCTGACGCGGCGCGCCACCGGTTGCAGGAACGAGGTGACGATACGGCGCGACTCGATCTTCTTCGATACGGATCCGGGGAAGTGGAACAGCGTGAAGAGGTCGGCGCCGGGGACGGCGTCGAGGATCGCCTCCAGCACGGACTCGCCGCCGCGCATGCCCGTCAGCCAGTCGTGGATGACGGCGACGCGACCAAAGGATGAAGGATGAAGGATGAAGGATGAAGGCGCTCGTTCATCGTTCATCGTTCATCGTTCCTCGCTCCCGCTCCTCCTCTTCCGCACACGGATCGCAGAGATGATCGTTGCGCAGGTACTCCTCGACCGGCGCCAGCGCCAGGCACTTCACGCAGTAGTGCTTGCCGGTGCGTTCCGCGAGGTCGCGCGGCGTCGGCTCGTCGAGCATGGGGGAAAGAGTCTATCCGTCATCCCGAGCGTGAGCGAGGGATCTGGGTGTGAGGGCGGCTCACAGTCGTCCTTCGTGCCGCCCCCGCGCCCAGATCCCTCGCTCAACGCTCGGGATGACTAGAAGAACAGCTCGTCCACCGGCTTGTACGTCCCGTCCTTCGCGAACGGAACGTACTCGAACCCCCGCCCCAGCGGATCGTCGGGCCGCACGATCGTGTAGTCGATCCCCAGCGCGGAGTAAATCGTCGCCGTGATGTCCTCCGGCCGCACGTCGCGCTTGCCGCTCCATCCATGCTCCACGGCGCGGTCGCCGACCTCGTCCGTCCTGCCGATGATCGTGCCGCCCCGCACCCCCCCGCCCGCCATGGCCACCGACATGCGGAGGTAGTGATCGCGCCCGCCGTTCTGGCTCAGCGGACCGACCGTCCTGCCGAACTCGCCGAGGATCACCACGAGGGTCTCGTCGAGGAGAGTCTTGCCGGAGTCGGCACCGGGCATCGTCGACAGATCCGCCAGCAGTGCGGGGAGGCCGTCATCGAGGGAGCGGCACTGCGCGTAGAGCGACCGATTGGCCGCACGGTTGTAGATGTTGTCGTGATGGTCCCAGCCGCCCAGGGTCACCTGGATGAAGCGGGCCCCGCGGTCGGAGGCGACGAGGTTGCGCGCCACCACCAGTGAGTCGCCGAAGCCCGTGCTGCCGTATCGCGTGCGCTCCGCGGCCGTGAACGTGAAGATCTGGTTGATGCCCGGGGTGTCGACCAGGGTCTTGGCCTGATCGTAGAAGACCTCCATGTCGGTGGCATCGCGGCCGAGGGAGTCCTCTGCCCGCTCCGTATCGAGGAGGCGCAGGAGGTTCCATCGCTCCTCCAGTCTCGCCGCTCCGTCGGGATGCGAGAGCGCGGCCAGACCGTTCTGCGACGGCTGGACGCGGAACGGCGCGTGGCTGGCCGGGAAGTATCCGGCCCCGGCGCTCGTCCCGTTGAGAGCGATGAAGCCCGGCAGCACATCGTTCAACCCGCGCCTGGCCTGGGTCTCGAGCGAGACGACCGCGCCGATGTGCGGGGCGAACCCGCCGGTCGCGCCGCTGGGGTTGCGCGCGATCTGCGCCCATTTCTGCGCCAGCGGATGCACTGCCGCCCAGGCCATGCCGGTGCGGATGATGGCCAGCTTCGACAGATGCTGCGCGGTCCTGGGGAGGAGTCCCTGCGGCCAGCGCACCTCGCCGTAGGACGTCGGCGCCAGATCGGCCGGAGTCCACGGGCCTTCCTTGAGGTCCCACATGTCGACCTGGCTCGGCCCGCCGGAGAGGAAGATGAAGATGCAGTTCCTGGCCGTACCCAGCAGCGGTGGCGCCGAGCCGGTCGCGCCATGAAGCAGCGCGGGTGAGAGGACGTCCGCGAAGTACGAGGCCACGACGCCCGTTCCCGCGATCCTGAGGAAACGGCGTCGCGAGAAGCCTTCTCCAGAGAAGAGTGACGAGCCGTCAGCGGTGCACGTGCAGGATTTCTTTTTCATGTCGTGCCTTCGGTCAGTTGTAGAGAAACTGCAGCCTGTTGAGCAGCGCGTACTGCAGATCCTCGGTCCGTCGCGCCAGGTCACCACTCTGCAGGTACGCAACCGCGGCCACGCGTTCCGCGGTGCTCGGACGCCGGCTGAGTGTGGCGATGTAGAGCTCCTCCACGATCGTGGCCGGGACCTGTGAGGTGCGCAGGATCCGGTCGACGTTGGTCCCGGAAGTAGCCCGGATCCGCGTCGTGACGAACGGATCGTTGAGCATGACCAGAGCCTGGACGATCGAGCCGTCCCTGCTGCGCGCCGTCGAATCCCGATCGCCACGTCCGAACGCGTCCAGCAGCGGCCGGAAGGAGCCGCGGCCCTCCGTCGGATCCTGGAGCTGCATGGCGCGCGTGATGGTCAGGTTCGAGTTGGCGACCTGGAACTGCGTGTTGACTCCCGTCACGCGGATGATCGCGTCGATCACCGACTCCGCGAGCATGCGGCGCGGGTAATGCCGCGCGTAGTACGGAGTCCATAGCTCGTTCCACGGTCCGGGTGTGTAATACGACGAGAGCTGATACGCGCTCGACTGAACGATCGTGCGCAGCAGCGTGCGGATGTTGTATCCGTTCGCGACGAAGTGATTGGCGAGCTTCGTGAGCAGCTCCGGATGCGTGGGCTGCAGCGTCGCTCCGGGAACGAGCGTGGCCGTGTCCTGCCGCAGCAGGTCGAACGAGTCGGCCGGCTCGACGATCCCCAGTCCGAAGATCTGCCGCCAGATGTAATTGACCGTGGCCCTTGCGAACTGCGGATGCGCGGTGAGGATGCGCGCGTAAGCCTCGCGGCGGCCCTCCCCTTCACGAGGCTGCTCGCCGGAGAGAAAAAACGCCGGGTCCACGACATTCTTTCCGTCGCTTCCCGGCTGGCGCGGCGTCTTGTTGCCGGAAGTGGTATTGAGAGAGTACTGCGCGCGAGCGGGCTGCCGGTTCGGCTCGACCAGCCACTCGATCTCGAGGTTCGCCCCCTCCTGGAACCGGTGCGCATCCGTCGCGAAGAACGCCGCGTTCTTCCAGAACTCGGTCCTGGTGCGCGGAACCAGTCCTGTGTTCACCGCTTCGAGATGCCCCAGTCCGCTGTGACACGACACGCACTCCAGCGGGAGACCGAGGAACATGTCGCCGGTGCGCGCGGAGAGGTTGTCCCATGTGTCATGCAGCGGCCCATTGGTCTGGATCTGACGGACCCAGTAGTTCGCCGGCCCGCTGGTGTGCGACAGTCCGCGCCCCGTGATCAGCTCGCGCACCATCTGGTCGTAAGGCCTGGCCGCGCGGAACGAGTCCCGCATCCAGGTGTAGTACGCGTCGCGGCCCGAACGTCCCATGGGGACGTTGTCCGAGATCTGGACCATCTGGACGTGATCGCCCAGCCACAACGTCCAGCGGTCCACGAACTCCTCGGATGCCAGCAGTTCGTCGATGAGGCGGTCGCGTTTACCGGCGCTGGTATCGGCGAGGAACTGCTTGACCTTTTCAGCCGTCGGGATCTGTCCGGTGAGGTCGAGGGAGACGCGTCGGAGGAACTCCTCGTCCGAGGAAGGGACGGTCCAGCGGATGCCGTCGCGCTCCATCTTTCCGAAGATCTCGGTATCGACGAAGTTTCGGAGGACGACCGGCTCCGGCCTGGGCTGGGCGGCGCGGCGGCGGGCCAGGGGCGCCACGAGGTCGGCCTGGCTCGAGAGCCGCGACCAGATCTCGCGCGGCGAGAGGCCGCTGTCCGGATTGAACGAGCAGTTCGCTGACTGGCCGGCTATTTCGGCCGCCAACGCGAGAGAAATGGCTCCGACCGCGAGAATTCGCCCCTGCCGCATCGCGATCCTCCTGAATGACTGAATCGTAGCCCATTAGATGCAGGGGAGCGTGATTCCGCTTACGACTCTGTGGAGGACAGGCAATCCTGCCTGTCCGAACAGGTAAGCGGCTCATAAAAGCCCCTCGAGCAACCTCCGCCAGGCCTGGCGTTCCGCGCGGGGCGTGAAGAGCGTTCTGCGGCGGGCGATCTGACGCCGGAGTCTCGAACGAAACCGCGAATCATCGACGAACCTCCGAACGAGTGTCGCCAGAGAGTCCGAGCTGCCCACTTCGAAGTAACCCTCGTACTCGTCGCCGAGAAGCGCGACGGAGCTGGAAATCCACGATGCCAGAACGACCACCCCGCAGACAACCGCTTCCGAGATGACATTCGCTCCCCCTTCCATCGTCGAAGAGAGAACCAGCGCATCGCTGTCGGCGATCATCTGACGCGCGCGCGCTGAGGGGACTTCCCCAATCCAGCGATACCGGCGCTCGCGCCGCATCCAACGGCGCGCTGCAACGGCGAACTCCGGCTCGAGCGCTCTGCCCGCGTGCAACACCTCGAGCGGAAACGTCGGCAACCGGCTCAAGGCGGCGAGAAGCCGAAAGGGATCCTTCACACGGCGAAGATGGCCGACGATCACCAAACGCGGCGGCTGTTTGCGTCGTCTCTTCCGGGCGCGCGGAGTCGCCGACTGAAGGATCACCCGCGTCTTCGGGCGAACCGCAGCCGGAAGCTCCTGGAGGGCCGCCTTCTGAAGGACGACCAGCCGCGATGCCAGCCGAAGCGATTCAGCGGCGGCACGATCGCGATGGATGTCGCGATAGAGGTCGGTTCCCGTGAGTGCGACGACCAACGGCCGCTCCGGGTAGAGATCTCGAAACCGCCGGATCGATTCGTGTGATCGGCGGGCATGAAGGGCGATGGCCACCTCGGGCGATCCGCGCAGCGAGGTCACGATCTTCACGCTGTGACCCAGCGAACGCAGAAGCTTTGCCCAGCGATTCGCTGTCGCTCGATTTCCTGACAGCGACCCGCGAGGCGCCGGGGTGATGATCTGGATCGAAACCATCGTCTATGCTGGATTCATGATCGCCGTCGATTTTGGCAGCGAATTACGCGTGGCCCGGGAAAAGACGAACGCTCTCTGGCTCGGTTTGCGCGAGGAGCAGCTTACCCTCCCCTTTCTTCCGATCGTGAATCCGATCTTGTGGGAAGCCGGTCACGTGGCCTGGTTTCAGGAGTACTGGGTGCTCCGCCGGCTCCACGGCAGAACGGCGTTGATGGAGAGCTGCGATCGACTGTACGACTCCGCGGCGGTCGAGCATCGAACACGCTGGAGCTTACCGCTGCCGGATCGACAAGGGACGCGCGACTACATGCAGCGCACGCTCGATGACGTCCTCGATGTCGCCGAACGTGTTCCGGCCCAGCCGTACTTTTTCCTCCTCTCGCTGTTTCACGAAGACATGCACGGAGAGGCGATGATGTACACCCGCCAGACTGTCGGACTCCCCGAGCCGGAGATCGCGCCGGAGAGGCTCATCGCCGCGATGCCGGGACCGGACATTCGCTTTCCCGGCGGTGAAGTCACTGTTGGATCTGGCCGGAACGAGCCCTTCATCTTTGACAACGAAAAATGGGCGCATGCCGTGACTCTGGCCGGGTTCCGGATCAGCAACGCGCCGGTGAGCAACGCGGAGATGCTCGAGTTCGTCGAGGCAGGAAGTTATGAGGACGCCCGCCATTGGACGCACGAGGGTTGGTCGTGGCGTCTGGAAGCGGACGCGCATCATCCTCTGTATTGGAGGCGGCGGGCGCTGCACGAATGGGAATTGCGCCGGTTTGATCGCTGGCTTCCGCTTCCGCTCAGCGACCCGGTCGTTCACGTCAACGCCTATGAAGCCGAGGCGTTTTGCGGATGGGCTGGGCGGCGGCTTCCGTCGGAGATCGAGTGGGAAGCGGCGGCGCGGCCGGCAGGCGGTAAGCCGGGATTCGCGCTGCCTAACGTTGGTCTCGTCTGGGAGTGGACTACCAGCCGCTTCCTCCCTTACGAGGCATTCAGCGCCGATCCTTACAAGGAGTACTCGGAGCCGTGGTTCGCTACGCCTCACCGCGTGCTGCGCGGCGGATCATGGGCCACTCCGGCGCGGATGATGCGACCGAGCTTTCGCAACTTCTATCAACCGCACCGGCGCGATATCTACGCCGGCTTTCGGACAGCATCGACTGTTTAGCGGAGCGAACCAGAGACCTGGCCGCCGAAAGGGGCTTCCAGCACGCGATAGCTGAGCGTGACCGCGGCGCTCTCCAGCTCTTCACCGTTCGCTTCGATGTAGGGGTAGATGAAGAAGTTGAGCGGCTGACGGGTGGGCGGCGAGACCCGAAGATCACGTCCTCTCGTGAACTCGATGCGGTCGGCGTCGAGGTTCCCGAACAGATACGCCCGCCGCAGCGGATCGTCCGACTTCGAAGCCTCGGACGGATCGACGGGAACCCAGCCCGTACCGGGCAGGTAGAACTCGGCCCAACAGTGGTAGCCCGTCGTCGGAATGCTTCCGTTCGTGACGGGGAATCCGATGATGAACCGGGCCGGAATTCTCTTCGCCCGGGCCAGGGAAATGAAAAGCGAATGGAAGTCGGTGCAGTTGCCCGCCCGGATGTCGCAGGCGCGCTCGGTATCGCCTCGCCCCCATCCGGGCATCGTCTTGTCGTATTTCATCGTGGCCAGGACGTACGCGTAAATCGCCCTGGCCTGCGCGAGGGTGCCGGTCGCGTCGCGCGTGATCGCCTCGGCCAGACGGTGAACTCGAGGCGAAATTGTCATGAGCCTCTCCGCGCGTATGTTTCTCTGCCGTTCGGCCGCCGAAAGTGCTGTCGGGGTGATCCCGTCGAACGTGATTTCCCGGCGCATGGCGCGGAACCGAAGGCGCAGGAGCTCCATGCCGCTTCGGGGACTGTCGATCCGCGCGAATAGATATTGATTGCCGAACTCCCTCTCCGTCCGGCGTTGCCAGGCAAACGGAGAATCGATCTCGAGATCTTGAATCGTCTGAGCGGAGGTCTCTCGGGGCAGCGGGACCCAGACGGCGACCGCCGTTGTTCCCGGAGGAATCTCGGACAGCCTGGCCACGAGCGTGGTGTCGACGGCCCGACTGGCGGGGGGAACCGCGAGAGCGGAAACAGTGACCAGGAGCAATGAAAAGGAAATGAAGCTGGGCATCGGCTCTCCGAACGGACGACAGTTTATATCCGGAGCGCTAAGATTGCCCCCGTGGTCGTACTGCTGCGCCTCCTGAAGTGCCTCATCACCTCCTCTTTCAAGCGGCGGATCGACGCGCTCGGTGAGAGTGTGATCACGATGCGCGTGTGGCCGAACGACCTGGACCTCAACTTCCACGCGAACAGCGGCCGCTTCGTCAGCTTCATCGACATCGGACGCGTCGACCTCGTGGTGCGCCTGGGCGTCATGCGCAAGGTGCTCGCCCTCAAATGGCGCCCGCTCGTCGGCGGCTCGATGCTCCTGTACCGGCGATCCCTTCTGCCCTTCGAGCACTTCAAGGTTCGATCGCGGATCGTCTGCTGGGACGAGAAGTGGCTCTATTTCGAGCACATCATCGAGAAGGGCGGCGGCGAAGTGGCGTTCACGGCGATCGTCCGCGGCCTCATCCGCGGCCCGGCCGGCAACGTGCCGCCGCAGGCGATGATCGATCTGGCCGGACACGAGAAGCTGCGCTCACCCCCCATGCCGCCACACATCACTCGCTGGCTCGAAGCCGAGAAGCGATGAAGAGGGCCGAGCGCGCGGAGAGGATCGGCCGGATCCTCGACCGCATCTACCCGCAGCCGCCCATCCCGCTGCAGCACGCCGATCCGTTCACGCTGCTCGTCTCCGTCGTCCTGTCGGCCCAGACCACCGACGCGCAGGTCAACAAGGTCACGCCTGCCCTTTTCCGGCGCGCCGTGACCCCCGCGGCGATGGCGGCGCTGAGCGAAGCGACGATCCTCGGTCTCATCCGCAGCTGCGGACTCTCACCGTCCAAGGCGCGCAACATCAGGCGGCTCTCGGAGATCCTTCTCACCGAGCACGGCGGTAAGGTCCCCGCCGACATCGAGGCGCTGGAGCGGCTGCCCGGCGTCGGGCATAAGACCGCCAGCGTCGTCATGGTGCAGGCCTTCGGAGTCCCGGCGTTCCCCGTCGACACGCACATCCACCGGCTCGCGCAGCGGTGGCGGCTGTCAAAGGGAAAGAATGTCGAGCAGACTGAGCGAGATCTGAAAAGAGTCTTCCCGGCCGAAGAATGGGGCCGGCGCCATCTTCAAATGATCTATTTCGGCCGCGAGTATTGTCCGGCGCGTGGACACCAGGGGGAGAACTGTCCGATCTGTTCGGGAACCTAGGGCTCGGGGCTCCGGGCTCGGGGCTCCGGGGGGGTGGACGGCCCGAGCCCCCAGCCCGGAGCCCCGAGCCCCGAGCCCCGAGCCCTCTTTTTGCACAGTTCTGGAAATTATGTTGTAGGAGGTCACGTTTTTTACTTTCACCGGAAACAAGAAGGAGAGATTCAGAGCATGCGTAGCAACGGTACTGTCAAGTGGTTCAACGACGCCAAGGGTTTTGGCTTCATCACGATGGAGGGTGGCGAGGACGTCTTCGTTCACTTCTCCGCAATTCAGGCCGCCGGCTTTCGGAGCCTTGCCGAGGGTGCGCGGGTGGAGTTCGATGTCGTCCAGGGACCGAAGGGTCTCCAGGCGGCGAACGTCACTCCCGTCTAATAACACCCTCGATCGAACAGCAAAGGACGGCGTCACAGCCGTCCTTTTCATTTTGCGCCCATGAAACGGACCCTCCTTCTCCTCGCACTCTTCGCCGTTCCCGCCGGCGCCGCCGACATCGATGTCGTGCGCCGGAACTTCATCGACTTCTACACGGCGGCGAAGGCGGAGCGGAGCAGCGAGGTCATGCAGGGGGCGCTCGGCCAGCTCGAGCACGCGGCCCGCACCGTCACCGCGCCCGGGTTTCTCCTGAGCGACGGGAGCTGGTCCGACATCAACTACAGCGAGACTCCCACGGGAAGCTGGTCGCCGTGGGAGCACATGAAACGCCTCACGGTGATGGTCAAGGCGTATCACACCGCCGGCCAACTGCTGTACCGCGACCGTCAGCTGCTGGGACAGATCGAGGCGTCGATGCGCTACGTGCTCGAGTTCTACGGACCGGCCGACCTGCCCGCGGGCAACTGGTGGTTCTGGACCATGGGCATTCCCCTCGACCTGGGACCTCAGCTCGTGCTGATGCGCGGCGAGATCACCGAGGGCACGTTCAACGATCTGGTCTTCGCGCTGAATCTGCGGATCGGCAACTCGCCGGCCTCGCGCGGGATCGTCGGTCCGGTTCCGACCGGCGAGAATCTGGTGTGGTCGGCCTTTACACACCTCTGCCTGGCCCTGTCGAAAGACGACCCGGTCAGGCTGGACAAAGTGCGCGACGCGATGGCGTCCGTCACGCTTCCGTCCAACGGTGAAGGCATCAAGCGCGACGGGTCGTTCCACCAGCACGGCGCGCAGCTCTACACGGGCGGCTACGGCGGATCGTTCGCGAACGACGTGTCGAAGTACGCGCTGATCACGCGGGGCACGAGCTACGCGCTGCCGGCACAGTCGCTGGCCGCGTTCAGCGACTACATGGCCGACGGCATCGCCTGGGCCTTCTACGGGAAGTACTTCGACGTGTCGGTGATCGGGCGGGAGGTGGCGCGCCGGTCGACGACCGGCTACAACGGGATGGCGGCGCTGCTGCAGGCCTCGCAGTTCGAGTCGGCGCGCGCGCCGGAGATCCGTGCCGCCGCCAGGCGGATGCTGGCGGTGTGGGACTGGGGCTTCCCGACCGAGCTGGCCGGTCTGGCGGTGGTGCTGCAGCGCAGCTCCTTCCTCGCGGCATGGCCGTCGGGCCATCGCCACTACTTCGCCTCCGACTACACCGTGCACCGCCGTCCGGGCTGGTTCGCGTCGGTGAAGATGTTCTCGACGCGCACGAAATCGGGCGAGAGCACGAACCGCGAGAACCTCCGCGGCTCACGCCAGTCGGACGGCCGCTTCTATCTCTCCATTCGCGGCGACGAGTACTTCGGCCGCGACGTCTGGCCGTCGCTCGACTGGACACGCCTCCCCGGCGTGACGGTGGAACAGCATCCGACGACGGCGGACGACACCTACGGCTACGGAAGCCGCGCGTTCGCGGGCGGGACCGGCGACGGCGCCCACGGCGTCTCGGCGATGGAAGTGGCGCCGCTGAACTCGACGCTGAACGCGCGGAAGTCGTGGTTCTTCTTCGGCGACGCCATCGTGTTCCTGACGAACAGCATCTCGGCGATGACCGGGAACCGGGTCGAGACGATCGTGAACCAGTGGCCGCTCGCCAATCCGGGCGCGCCGCTCACGCACGAGGGGAACTGGGCGCACGCGGACGGCGTCGGCTACCTCTTCCCGTCCGGCGGCGATCTCCGCGCCAGTCGCGACACCCGCACCGGCACCTGGGCATCCCTGGGCGGCTCCAGCGATGCGACGCCGTACACGACGACGTTTCTCACGATGTGGTTCGATCACGGAGTGATGCCGCACGGCGCCAGCGCGGAGTATGTGATCGTTCCGGACATCAGCGCGACCGCGATGCGCCAGTGGGCGGCGTCGCAGCCTCTGACGATTCTCGCGAACACGCCGGCGGTCTCCGCCGTCCGCGACAACCGCAGCGGCGCGCGCGGAGTCGTGTTCTGGGCGGCCGGATCGTTCGACGGGATCGAGTCCGACGGACCGGCCGTCGTCTACCTCGCGGACGCGGGTGACGGCGTGAAGCTGAGCATCGCCGATCCGACGAGCGGGACCGGCACGTTGCGCGTCACGATTCCCGGCCGGTACAAAGGGCCGAACGCGACTCTCACCGCCGGGCGCGGGACGACGATCGCGGTGCCGCGCACGGGCGGTCAGACGACGACCGTGGCGCTCGAGCCGACGGTACCGAACCGCCGGCGCGCCGTGAGATAGTGTGGAGCGCCGCCACCCTGGCGGCGACCGTGTCCTGCGAACTCGTGCGAAGCACGCTGGCCCGCATCGGCCTTCTGCTCCTGCAGCACAAGGAGCTGCCGAACGTCGTCACGCTGATCACCGGCGAGCACCTCTCCACTTCGTGGTGGAGTCACAAGCAATCGCAGGAGATCTTCGCGTGCCTCGAGTCGCTCGATGACGTCGCTCTGGCCACGCGCCTCATCGGCGGGCGCGTGACCTTCGTCGACAGGAAGTTGTGGCCGGCGCTCGTCGCTGCCGGAACATCGATGCGAGTGCCGAAGGCTCTGTCGAAGAAGGAAAAGCAGGAGCGCCTGCTCGTCGTCGCGCACGAGGTTCATACGCCGAGCGGAAAGCACGAGCTGCAGATCGAACCCTGGAAGGACTGGGCGGAGCGGGCGGGCGTCAAGCCGCTGGACAGCGCAGCGAAAGCACGCGCGGTTCTCGAGGAAGCGGCGCTAGAGCTCGGCGCGCCCGTGCGCCTCCTGCCCTGGCACCGGTTCTAGCCGCGAGCGCTGCGCCTCTTCACCTCTTCCTCGGTCAGGCCGTACATGGGGGGAGTGGCCACGTCGAGCATCGACAGCATCATGTAGATCTGCCCGCGATGGTGAGCCTCGTGCTCGACCATCGAGCGCAGCCACTTCGAGACTCGCAGCTCGGCGCCGCCCGGCGTCATGCACCTGGCCTCCAGCGCGTCGTCGGTGAGGTTGCGGAAGATCGCCATCGACTCCTCGTGCATGCGCTCCATGTATGCGATCACCTCGTCGAAACCGTCGGCCAGGTCGCGGCCGTGGCCGGGATAGACGCTCGGTTTGCGCTGCGCGTTCTCGGCGAACATCCACCGCTCGACCGACGCGAGGTGGCGCATCAGATCGCCGAGCGTGAACTTCCCCGGCTTGTGCGTCCACTCCATCCTGTCGGGGGGGACGCAGCGCGCCACGCGCATCGTCCGCTCCCGGATGCGATCGAACCAGGTCACGAACTCGGCCACTTTCGGGTTTTCCATACCAGAGTTATAGACCGTCTGGCGATGAGCGCGGCCACAACAATCATCAACAACACCATCGGCGCCACGGCTACCTCTGCGTCACGATGAACCAGGTGCCGATGATGGCCAGTGCCGCCAGCACGATCTGCAGCGGCAGGATCGTCGTTCCGGCGATCGACAGCGTGACGGCGATCCACATGGCCGTGATGGCCACGGCTTTCGAGCGCCGCGGCATCGGCTCCTCGCCCTTGAAGATGCGCAGTTGACGGCCCAGTACCGGATGCCCGACCAGCCAGTCGTGCAGCCGCTTTGAGCCGCGCAGGAAACAGGCCGAGGCGATGAAGAGGAACACGGTCCCCGGCAGCATGGGGAGGATCACGCCCGCGATCCCGATGGCGAGGAACACGACGCCGGCAGCGGTCCACATCATTCGCACGGTCGGCGTGAACGCTACCTCAGGGCGGCGCGGTAGGCGCGCAAGACTTCGTCGCCGAAGCAGGTGAAGATGACGCGGTCGACTCCAGGCCGCTCAGCCAGGAACGCGGCGGTCGTCCGGACCGCGATGACGGCAGCCTCGTCGATCGGGTAACCGTAAACGCCGCAGCTGATGGCTGGAAAGGCGATCGACCTGACGCTGTGCTCGATCGCCAGGCGCAGGCTGTGGCGGTAACAGGAGGAGAGCAGCACAGCCTCGTTCCGATTGCCACCGCGCCAGATCGGACCGACGGTGTGAATGACGAGCCTGGCCGGCAGACGATACCCGCCCGTGACCCGCGCCTGCCCGGCCGGACATCCGCCGATCTTTCTGCACTCTTCGAGAAGCCCGGGTCCGGCCGCGCGATGAATCGCGCCATCGACACCGCCGCCGCCCAGCAGCGATTCGTTCGCCGCGTTGACGATGGCGTCGACCTCGAGCGTCGTAATGTCGGCCTGAATCACTTCCATGAAGTGGCGTCCTTCGAGCGGGACATCACTTGCCGAGCTTCACGACGATGTCGTACTCAGCCTTCGTCACCGGCTGGACCGACAGGCGGCTGCCCTTCTGCGTGACGACCATCTTCTCGAGGCCGCGCGTCTTCTTCAGCGTCTCCAGCGCCACGGTGTGGGGGAACCTGGCCACGAAGCGGATGTCGACCATCGACCAGTCCCGATCCTTCGGCTCCGGCCGAGCCTCACCGGTGACCTCGGCCAGTCCCGTCACGCCCGAAGGGTCCGCGCTCGAGGCGTAGAAGAGCACCTTGTCTCCGACAGCCATCTGGCGGATGAAGTTGCGCGCCTGGAAGTTGCGCACACCTTCCCAGCCGGTCGTGCCGTCACGCTCGAGATCGTCGATCGAGTAGGCGGAGGGCTCGGATTTCATGAGCCAGAACTTCATGAAGGATGAAGGCTGAAGGATGAAGGATGAAAAGTCCAGTAGAAGTCATTCGTCATTCATCCTCTCTTGTATCGCGATAGAGCAAGGGACAGAAGCTCCACCGACCGGCGCAACGCCTCCTCCCCCAGCACATACGCGATCCTGATCTCGTTCTTGCCGAGCTCGGACTTGTAGAACCCGTTCGCCGGCGCGACCATGACGGTCTCACCGCGGTCCTCGAACTCGCTGAGGAGGTAGATCGCGAAGTCTTCCGCATCCTCGACCGGCAGCTTCACCACGCAGTAGAACGCGCCTTCGGGTTTCAGAAGAAAGACGCCGGGGATCGACGTCAGCCCCTGGTAGAGGATGTCGCGGCGGTGCTGGTACTCCTCGACGATCGCGCGGGTGTACTCCTCGCCGAGCGAATCGACACCCACGGCGATGAACTGCGCCAGCCCGGGCGGCGACAGCCGTCCCTGCGCCATCCGCAGGCACGAGTCGTACACCTCGGCATTGCGCGTGACGAGGGAGCCGAGGCGGATGCCACAGGCGCTGTAGCGTTTGGAGAGGCTGTCCACCACGATCGCGAACTCGTCACTGCCCGGCAGCTCCAGCGCGCTGATGGCCTTCTGACCGTCGTACACGAACTCGCGATAGACCTCGTCGGAGATGAGGAAGAGATTGTTCTCCCGGCAGAAGCTGGCCACCATGTCCAGCTCTTCGCGCGTGTAGACCGTGCCGGTGGGATTGCTCGGATTGCAGATGATGACCACGCGCGTGCGCGGAGTGAGCGCCCGATCCCAGACGTGGCGCGGCGGCATGTGAAAGCCGTCGCGGCCGCGGCTCGTCACAGGCACGATGTTCAGGCCGGCCATCGTGGCGAAGGCGACGTAGTTCGCGTAGAAGGGCTCGACGACGATGACCTCGTCCCCATCGTCCGCGCAAGCCATGAACGCGAAGAGGATGGCTTCACTGCCGCCGGTCGTGGCCAGGATCTGGTTGAGACCGAGCTCGAGTCCGAGGCGGCGCTGGTAGTAGCGCTGCAGGGAGCGCAGGTATTCGGGTGTGCCGGTGGAAGGCGAGTATTCGAGGACTCTGGTGGTCAGACGGCCCAGCCGCTCCAGCATGCAGGGCGGCGTCTCGATGTCGGGCTGGCCGATGTTGAGGTGATAGACGTTCGTGCCTCGCGCCTTGGCCGCTTCGGCCAGAGGGGCGAGTTTGCGGATGGGCGAGGCCGGCATGGCCAGGCCGCGCCGCGAGAGCTCAAACGATTGCGGACTCTTCTCCAACTCGTGAAGCGACGTCAATTCCGGCCGCCCTCAAAATAAAAATCCGGGTTGACGCCGATCCTCTCGCTCATGACTCGAATCAGTGCGAAGGGCATGCCGCGGGCCGTTTACAATTGATGCATGCTGCTGAGCCGTAGGGCTTTCGCCGTTCTGTCCTCCATGATGCTCCTGCAGTGCGTCCATGTTGCGCCGCCGCTGCCCGCGGGCGAGTTCCGCGGGCTGTGGGTGGCGACGGTCCGCAACATCGACTGGCCTTCGAAGCCGGGCCTCCCTGTCGAGGAGCAGAAGCGCGAGCTCGTTGCCATCCTCGACCGCATGGTCGAGCTGAATCTCAACGGCATGATCTTCCACGTCCGGCCGTCCGCCGACGCGCTCTATCCGTCGGACCTCGAGCCGTGGTCGGAGTACCTGACCGGCGAGATGGGGAAAGCGCCCGAGCCCTTCTACGACCCTCTGGCGTTCGCGATCGACGAGGCGCATCGCCGCGGCATCGAGCTGCACGCCTGGCTGAATCCGTACCGGGCCCGGCGTCTGTCCGAGACCGCTCCGGCCGCCTCGACGCACATCACGCTCGCCAATCCGGACCTGGTCCGCACGTACGGCTCGTTCCTCTGGATGGATCCCGGTGAGCCGGTGGTCCGCGAGCGCGCCGTCGCGGTCGTGCGCGACATCGTGCGGCGATACGACGTCGACGGCATCCACTTCGACGACTACTTCTACCCGTATCCGGAGAACGGGGCCGACTTCCCGGACGAGGCGACCTGGCGGCGGCACGGCAACGGGATGCCTCGCGACGAGTGGCGCCGGAAGAACGTCGACGATCTCATCGAGCAGGTCGCGCGCACGATCAAGGAAGAGAAGCCGGGCGTGAGATTCGGACTCTCGCCCTTCGGGATCTGGCGCCCCGGTCATCCGCGGAGCGTGCGCGGATTGGACTCGTACGAGCAGATCTACGCGGACTCGCGTAAGTGGATCCGCCAGGGCTGGGTGGACTACTTCGCCCCGCAGCTGTACTGGTCCTCCACCGCTCCCCAGCAGAAATTCGGCGACCTCCTCGGATGGTGGTCGCGGCAGAACCGGCACGGGCGCAACATGTGGCCGGGGCTGGCCGCGCACCGCGTGGGGAACGGCCGCCCGAACAGTTTCAACGCCAGCGAGATCACCGGCCAGATCCGCCACATCCGCCGGACGCGCCAGGCCAACGGCTGGATCCTCTTCAACGCGAAGGTGGTGATGCAGAACCGCGGCGGAATCGCCGACGCGCTGAAAGAGCTGAACCGGAACGCACCACCAAGACCGCGGTAGGAGCGCTCCAGTGGAGGACAGGCAATCCTGCCTGTCCGGAGCGCTTCTGTGGAGGACAGGCAATCCTGCCTGTCCTCTTTTCCTACTCCCCGTAGACGTTGATTCGCACCGAGGGAGAATTACTCCATGCCAGTGCAGATCGACACGTTTGCGACACGGCGCCATTTGCCTCATCTGGAGAAACGAGGCAAATCCTATTTCGTAACGTTCTCCACGATCGGGCGACGAATCTTGAGCTCTGAGGCTCGAACGATCGTGCTGACTTGCTGCGTTCACGACCACGACCGAACGTACTGCCTGGAATGCGCCGTCGTGATGCCGGACCACGTCCACATGGTTTTCACGCCCTACGAGATGTGGACGATGCCGTTGATCATGAAGCGAGTGAAGGGCAACTCAGCGAGACTCATCAACGCGTATCTCGGCAGACGCGGCGCATTCTGGGAAGAGGAATCGTTTGACCGGATCCTGCGCGGCCATGAGCAATTGCGGAAGAAAGCTGAATACGTCTGCCAGAACCCGGTGAGCGAAGGGCTCGCTGACACTCCCGATGAATACCCATGGATCTGGCGCTTATGGATCGAAGGAGGACAGGCAGGATTGCCTGTCCTCCACAGAAGCGTTTAGCTCGCCGTCAGCTGTTCCAGCACAAACGAACAGAAGCGTTTAGCTCGCGGTCAGCTGTTCCAGCACGAACGGGAGGATGCCGCCGTGCTGGTAGTAGTCGACCTCGATGGGGGTGTCGATGCGGATCGTGACCGGAACATTCTCGCTCTTGCCGTCGCGGTGGCACACCAGCGTGGCCTTCTGACGTGGCTTCAGCGACGACCCCACGACCACGTCGAACGTCTCCGTGCCGTCGAGGCCGAGCGTCACGGCATTCGTCCCCTCCTCGAACTGCAGCGGCAGCACTCCCATGCCGACGAGGTTGGAGCGGTGGATCCGCTCGAAGCTCGACGCGATCACCGCGCTGACTCCGAGGAGCCTGGTGCCTTTCGCCGCCCAGTCGCGGGAGCTGCCGGTGCCGTACTCCTGCCCCGCCACGATGATCAGCGGCGTCTTCTCCTTCTGATACCGCACCGCGGCGTCGTAGATGGACAGCCGCTCGCCGGTGGGCTGGAACACCGTGACGCCGCCTTCGACGCCGGGCACCATCAGGTTCTTGATGCGGACGTTCGCGAACGTGCCGCGGGTCATGACGCGGTCATTGCCGCGGCGCGACCCGTAGCTGTTGAAGTCCTCGACCTTCACGTCGTTCTCGATGAGGTACCGGCCGGCCGGCGAGCTCGGCTTGATGGAGCCGGCCGGGCTGATGTGATCGGTCGTCACCGAGTCGCCGAAGATCGCCAGCGCCCGAGCCGACTTCACGCCGGCAGGCGCGCCGCCCTTCGTGGCAGAGCCGTTCATGAAAAACGGCGGCTCCTGGATGTATGTCGACATCGGATCCCACTGGTACAGCAGGCCGGCCGTGGACGGGATCTTGTTCCAGAGCGGATTCTCGTCCGCGAAGTTCGCATAGAGGCGGCGGTAGTCGTCGGGATCGACCGCGCTCTTCATGACCTCGCGGATCTCCTGCATGGTGGGCCAGACGTCACGAAGGTAAACTTCTTGACCATCGGACCCGCGCCCGATCGGCTCGTGCATCAGATCGATGTCGATGCGCCCGGCCAGCGCGAACGCCACCACCAGCGGCGGCGACATCAGGAAGTTCGCCCGGATGGACTGGTGCACGCGAGCCTCGAAGTTGCGGTTGCCGCTGAGCACACTGGCCGCGATCAGATCGTGCTTGTTGATGGCCTCTTCGACCTTCGGATCGAGCGGCCCGGAATTGCCGATGCACGTGGTGCAGCCGTACCCGACGATGAAGAAGCCGAGCTGGTCCAGGTACCGCTGCAGCCCGCTCTTCCGGTAGTACTCGGTGACCACGCGTGAGCCGGGGGCCAGCGAGGTCTTGACCACGGGGGGAACGCGCAGGCCCTTCTCGACGGCCTTCTTCGCCAGCAGGCCGGCCGCGAGCATGACCGAGGGGTTCGAGGTGTTGGTGCAGGAGGTGATCGCGGCGATGAGCACGTCGCCGTGATGCAGCTCGGCCATCGAGCGCGGCTGCGACTGCGCGACATCGGCCGCGGAGAGGCGGTCCGGCGTGGGCCGGTTGTTCATCATCTCCGATTCGGTCAGCTCGCTGGTGTTGGTGACCTGCTCGAGCGGCGGCGCGGTGCGCGGCTCCTGCTCGCCGCCGCCGCTGACCACGCCAGCCGAAGAGCCGGCAGCCACGGTCACCTTCCGCTCGATCTCGTTGGAAGGCTTGCCGTATCCCATGGGAGGATCGGCCTGCAACTCGTTGATGAACGCCTGCTTCAGGTCGGTGATCTTGATCCGGTCCTGCGGCCGCTTCGGTCCGGCCACGCTCGACTCGACCGTGGCCAGATCGAGCTCCAGAACCTTCGAGTAGTCCACCTGGCCCGCCATCGGGATGCCGAACAGCCCCTGGGCCTTGTAGTAATTGCGGATCGTGGCGACCTGCTCCTTCGTCCGCCCGGTGAGGAGCAGGTAGCTGCATGACTCCTCGTCAATCGGGAAGAAGCCCATGGTCGCGCCGTACTCGGGCGCCATGTTCGCGATCGTGGCCCGGTCGGCCAGCGACAGCGATGCCGCACCTTCGCCGAAATACTCGACGAACTTGCCGACCACCCTGGCCTTGCGCAGCAGCTCGGTGATCGTGAGAACGAGATCGGTCGCCGTCACCCCCTCCCGCAACTTCCCGCCGAGGTGCACGCCGATGACGTCCGGCGTCAGGATGTAGACCGGCTGCCCCAGCATCCCCGCCTCTGCCTCGATGCCACCCACGCCCCAGCCGACGATGCCGAGGCCGTTGATCATCGTGGTGTGGGAGTCGGTGCCGACGAGCGTGTCGGGATAGAAGACGCCGCCGCTCTCCATCACCCCGCGGGCCAGGTACTCGAGGTTCACCTGGTGCACGATGCCGATGCCGGGAGGCACGACGCGGAAGCCGCTGAACGCCTGCGTCCCCCACTTGAGGAACTGGTAGCGCTGCCTGTTGCGCTTGAACTCGATGTCCATGTTGAGCTGCAGCGCATCGGCGCGGTTCGAGTAGTCGACCTGGACGGAGTGGTCGATGACCAGGTCGACGGGGACGAGCGGCTCGATGATCTTCGGGTCCTTGCCCATGCGCTCCGCGGCGCTGCGCATGGCCGCCAGGTCGACCAGGAGCGGCACTCCCGTGAAGTCCTGCAGGAGGACGCGCGCGACCATGAAGGGGATCTCCTCGGTCCGCTCGGCGTTGGGCTGCCAGTTCGCCAGCGTGCGTACGTCGTTCTCGGAAATCTTCTTCCCGTCCACATTGCGAAGCACGGATTCGAGCACGATGCGGATGCTGACGGGCAGCCTGGAGATCTTCCCGATGCCGGCTTTCTCCAGCTTCGGCAGCGAGTAGAACTGCCCGGTTTTCCCGTTGCCGGGATCGAACGAGTCGAGGGTTTTGAAGGTGTTATGCGGCATAGCTTTCCCGCGGCGCGAGGTAGGAAATTGCAGCGCGCACCGCCGGCGCCGGAGTGTATCAGATCAGATCGGGAGGGAACCTCTGCGTAAGCTCTGCGTCCTCTGTGACTCTGTGGTTTGACATCAACCACAGAGTCACAGAGATCACAAAGTTGCGCAGAGGCTCCCTAAGGCCTAAGGACTAAGGACTAAGGCCTCGCTACTGCGGAACGGCCCGCTGCGCGGCCGCGCTCGCGCAGTCCGTCGAACTTGCGGCGCAGCGAGTCGAGGTCGATCCGCGCTTCGCCCGAGACGCACAGCGAGTGGATGACCTCGCGCATCTTCTCGTCCTGGCCCACGATGACGATTCCGGCCAGAAACTCGTTCGGTTGCTGCCCCGCCGTCGTCCACACCACGCGTCCGGCCACGTCGATCGGTCCGCTCTCACCGTCGATCTGAAAGCGGAGCTGCTCGCGCGAGCCCACCCCGATCCGCGATTCTGCGGAAATGCGCGCGCCGCGCAGCGAGAGATCGAGCAGCGAGACGGGCGTCGAGTCTCCGAACGTCGCCGTGATCGGCGCGGTGATGCGATAGCGGTCGCACGAGCGGAAGTCCTCGATGCGCATGGCCGCCTCGCGGCCCAGAAGGTCGTCCAAGAGGGCGCTGACGACGCGGCTGGGGCGGTCGAACGACACGCCGATCAGATACGTGTCGTGAATCATCTCCATGTCGATCGTGTCGAGCTCGGACCACAGCGCCGTGATCGGCACGGTGATGCCCGTCGGGATCTCCAGGTAGTACTGCTTGCCCGACTCGAGGGGATTCACCATCTCCAGGCGCGCCCCCTTGCTCGATAGATCGAGGATGCGGGCAGGATTCCCATCGACGTTGCCGTGGAGAGGAGGGGTGAGAAAGTAGCGGGGTACTGTTCGGAGATCGCGTTCCACTTGTCGCGTTGTACCACTCCGCCGTGAAGTGGCCAGCATGCGGGCGTGAATGTGTCGTGAACCGGGAAACCGGAAACCGGAAACCGGAAACCGGAAACCGGAAACCGGAAACCGGAAACCGGAAACCGGAAACCGGA
>DATKCA010000093.1:0-5706 GCA_035544675.1 Thermoanaerobaculia bacterium
GCGCTGTGCATCCTCGTCCTGCACTTCGGCTTCTTCATGGTCGACCCGAACGAGGCGCGCGTGCTGCAGCTCTTCGGCGCGTACGTCGGGACGGCCCGCGACGCCGGACTGCGGTGGGCGAACCCGTTCTACACGAAGCGGAAGGTCTCCGTGCGCATCCGCAACTTCGAGACCGGGAAGCTGAAGGTGAACGACATCCGCGGCAATCCCATCGAGATCGCCGCGATCGTGGTCTGGATGGTCGTCGACACGGCCGAAGCGGTCTTCCGCGTCGACAATTACGAGAACTTCGTGCACGTGCAGAGCGAGTCCGCGCTGCGCAACCTGGCCACCGGCTACGCCTACGACAGCTACCAGGACGAAGAGCGCTGCCTGGTCGGTCACACAGCCGAGGTATCGGAGAAGTTGAAGGTGGAGATTCACGAGCGGCTGGCGGAGGCGGGCGTGGAAGTGATCGAGGCGCGCATCAGCCATCTCGCGTACTCGCCGGAGATCGCCGCCGCCATGCTCCAGCGGCAGCAGGCGTCCGCGGTCGTCGCGGCGCGTCAGAAAATCGTGGAGGGCGCGGTGGGGATGGTGGAGATGGCGCTGGACATGCTGTCGGCCAAGGGCGTCGTCACGCTCGACGACGAGCGCCGTGCCGCCATGGTCAGCAATCTCCTCGTGGTCCTCTGCAGCGACCGGCACACGCAGCCGGTGGTGAACACCGGAAGCCTGTATCACTGATCCCGGATCCCGGATGGCAGACCGAAAGCCATTTTTACTCCGACTCGATCCAGCCGTGCACGAGGCTCTGCAGCGATGGGCAGACGACGAGCTGCGGAGCCTCAACGCGCAGATCGAGTTCCTGCTGCGCCGTGCGCTCACTCAGGAAAAGCGACTCCTCCGGAAGGACAGGAAACAATGACGCGCTTCCGCCTCGGACTCTCACTCTGGCTCGCCGGCCTCACCGGAATCGTGGCCATGAGCGTCCTTTTCGTGCCGCAGTTGATGGCGCAACTGCCGGACAGCGGAATTCCGATGGGGGTGCTGGTCACGCTCAGCATTCTGCAGAGCAGTGCCTTTCTCGCGCTGGCGGTGTGGGCCGGAACGGCGCTGACCCCTTCCGTCGGTCTGCACGTCCGAGCGGCAGCTCTGCGACCATCGATCGTCGCCGGTCTCCTCGGCGGCCTCGCGGGAGGGGCGATGCTGGTCGCGTTCTTCGAGCTCGCGCCGCCCGCGATTACCGACGCGCCGCTGCGCGCCGGCATGCCGCTCGTCGTCCGCCTTCTCTATGGAGGCATCACCGAGGAGTTGTTGCTGCGGTGGGGCTTCATGACGGTGCTGGTGTGGCTGGCGTGGCGATTTGTGCAGAAGCGGCAAGGTGCGCCGCGCGCGGCCGTCGTCTGGACCGCCATCGTCGTCAGCGCCGTCGTCTTCGGCCTCGGACATCTCCCCGCGGCGAATCTGGTCGTCGGCTATCTCGACGCGACGATCGTCGCCTTCATCATCGCGGGCAATTCGCTCTTCGGCATCCTGTTCGGATTTCTGTTTTGGCGATACGGACTCGTGTCCGCGATCGTCGCGCACGCGCTCACGCACGTAGTCAACTACTTCGTCAACGGATGAGTCAGGGCCGCCGAGCCGGCGGCGCTCCACTGCTCCGTGAGAGGTGCGTAGGCGCAATCGGCGCTGGCCGTGGCGCCGTACGCGGCGAGCGGCGGCGCTGCGAGCCAGGCGATGCGCTGCGTGGCCAGGTCGTTTCGCAGATCCGTTGTGGCCTGCACGAGCTTCGTCGCCGAAGAGGCGTCCGTGACCGGCCCCCACAGCGCTTCCTGATCGGCACGCGGTCCGGTCAGCGACCAGACATGAAACGGGATGCCGATGCTCTGCAGGTAACGCCGCACCGAAGCAGGATCGATTTCGCCCGCGTCCTTTTTCGGATTGATGCCGAGAACATAGACGATGGCCCGGCGACGGTCGCCGCCCGCCAGGCGCATTCCCGTGGTCGCGATGGCCTGTGCGAACTGTGAGTTGCCCGGCGGTGCGAATGCTTTGAGCGCACCGATCACTCCGAGATCCTGCGGCACTCTCGCGCTCTGGAAGAACACCGCATCACCGTGCCGCTGCAACGAGGGCGAAACGACGGCGATCTCCACGTCGTTGAGGTTGAACACTCCGCGGCGCTTGACCTTGTCGTCGCGCAACCACATCGGCGGATCGCCGTTGAGGATGAACAGCACGGTCCCCGCGCCGCGTTCGACCGCGACGGGAGCGACGGCGGTCTCTTTCCCCGGAACACGAAAGCACGCCTCCGCGGCCGGCCTGGCGCCATCGCGTTGCCGCACGCCGATGGCAGTCAACTCGACCGGCACCTGCTCGGACGCCCCGAAGGCGATCTCGCGGCGCGCCTGTCTGCCGTCGGGAAACCGCAGGTCGAGGGAGACGATGTGGATGGCCGCGTCCGTGATCTCGCCGAGGGGCACCGGCCCGGTACCGCGCTCGCGGCTGACGATCTTGCCGTCCAGCTTCAAGACTGCAGAAACCGGCGCGAGCCCGTCCACGTGCCACCACCGGAGACGCACGGTCGCCGCTTTTCCCTCCCGCGCGAGATCGATCACCGCCTCGGCTTCCGGAACCGATGCGTTGACCGGCCGCGATTGACTGGCGACCTCGGATCCGGCGGCGTCGAAGCCGACTGCGGTCAGCTCGTAAGGTCCGAGGTCAGCGCCGAGTTGGACTGTCGTACGAAACGGCGGCGCCGCGATCGAGGTCAGCGTTTTGCCGTCGCGCCGGATCTCCACGCGGCGAACGTCGTCACTGGCACGGAGCACGACATCCGTCTCACCCGAAGCCAGGCCGAGGAAACGCGTGACGAAGACCAGCTCTGCGAGCATCACGCCGCCGGCGGCGGCGGGAACGTGAGGTCGAGCTTGATCAGCACGTTGTCCTTGATCAAGTCGTCCGCCATGCCCCGATACGCGATGCCCCAGTCCTGACGGTTGATGGTGAACTCGCTGGTCGTGCGCACGCCGTCGCCCGTGGTCTGCGCCTTCACCGGGATGGTCACCTGCCTCTGCATGCCGTGAAGGTCGAGCATTCCGGCCAGCATGTGCGTCGCTCCCGCCGGTGAGCCGGCCGGCGCCGGCGTCAGCGACGTGGAGACGAAGGTCGCCTTCGGATAGCGGGCCACGTCGAAGAAGTCGGCCGTCTTCAGATGCTTGGTGAGATCGGCCGTATCCGTCTCGATCGAGCCGAGGTCGATGTCGAACGCGATGCGCGACGGAGTGGTTCCGTCGTACTGGATCCAGCCGTCGAAGTCGTGGAACTTCCCCTGGTGGTCGCGCGTGACCTTCGCGCCGACGAACTCGATCCGGCTCTTTTCCTTGATCACCTGGCTCGTCACCGCTCCCGGCGGCGGCTCGGTTCCGGTCGTGGCGTTGGCCGCGACATCCGTCGCGGTCGTCTGGGTGATCTCGGCAGCCGGTTTGTCGGTGATCTCGCTCTTCTGGCAACCGGCGCCAAAGGCGAGCAGCGAAACGGCGAGGAACAGGGTGGAACTCTTCATGAAGTGTCCTTTCTTGCGTGCAGGCGGGTCCGCCAGACGAAACGCCATGCGAATGTCCGGCCACTCGCGGTCAGGGATCAGGGGTCAGGGGGGTGGGGCGGGCCGTGCCCGAGCCCGAGCCCGGCTTTTGACTTCGGTGACCGCGAGATACAGTTGAAGACATGCGATACATGATAGCGATCCTCCTGTTCGCGATTTCCGCGGATGCACAAGTCGCCACCTTCTCCATCCTCGGATACGACCCGAAGACCGGCGAGGTCGGCGGCGCGGTGCAGTCGCGCGTGTTCGCCGTCGGCAACGGGGTGTTGTGGGCCGAGGCCGGTGTGGGGGTCGTGGCCACGCAAGCGATCGTCGACGTCAGTTACGGACGGCAGGGTCTCGACCTGTTGCGAGCGGGTCTGACTCCCGCGGCGGCGGTGAAGGCGATCTGGGAGAGCGATCCCGATCCTCGCCCCGAGGACTGGACGAAACAGGGGCGGCAGTTCGCGATCATGGACGCGCGGGGCAACTACACCGCGTTCACCGGACCGAAGGCCAGCGCATGGGCCGGTCACAAGGGCGGACAGTTCTGCACGGCGCAGGGAAACATCCTGGCCGGCGAGAAGGTGGTCGCGGACATGGTCGAAGCGTTCGAGAAGACGACCGGACATCTCTCGTTCCGGCTGATGGCCGCGCTGGACGCGGCGCAGGCCGCGGGCGGCGACAAGCGCGGGATGCAGTCGGCGGCCATGCTGATCGTGAAGAAGGGCGGCGGCGTGTGGCTGAACAACGACACGGTGCTGCGCCTTCACGTCGACGACGATCCGGCGCCGCTCACGGAGTTGCGGCGGCTGTTGGTGCTTGCGGCGAGGCAGCGCGAGCGGATCGCCGGCGCCGCGCGGCGGTGACGGGGATGCACCGGGGGGTAGCCCGGCCATTCTTCGACCCGTAGAGAAACCGGACGACCGAAGACCTGACCCCCGACCCTACGCGTCGCCCGAGGGGCCGTAGATCTGCGGCACCTTCCCGCCCATGGGGCGGATGTAGGTGCTGATCTGCCCGCGGTGGTGAATCAGGTCGAGCAGGAAGCTCCAGAGAATGTTGCCGACGCTGTTGCTCATGACCGTCTTGCCGCCCGCCAGGATCTTCGCCGGCCCGCCGTACTTGGCCTCGTCGAGGTCCTTCAGCCGCTTGCGCAGCTCCTGGGCCGACTTCTCCCACTCCGCCACGATGGCGTCGAGCGTGGCCGGCTTCTCACGGGGCTGGTAGTGGATCTCGCCGCTGTCGATGAGGTCCGAGAGCATGCCGTGCTCGATCACCATCTGCCAGGCCAGGTCGCCGGCGCTCGATGAGCGTTCGTGCGGCCGGTAATCGAGTTTGTCGGCGGGCAGTGCCCGCAGCACCCTCGCGAAGGTCGGCTGCTCGGACTCCCATCGCTCGACGAAGAACTCCGGAATGTTCATACAATGCTCTCCCTGCTCATGAAGTCGCGTGTACTCCTGGTCATCTTATTACTGGGCTGCTCGTCGGCGAGCACGCCGCCGGGCGAAATCCGCGTGCTGGTCTACAACATTCACGCGGGACGCGACGCCGCCGGCGTGGACAACCTGGTGCGGGTGACGGACCTGATCCGGTCCACCGGTGCCGATCTCGTGCTCCTCCAGGAGGTCGACCGCGGCACGACGCGCTCCGGCAACGTCGATCAGCTGGCGCGGCTCGAGGAGCTCACCGGGCTGCGCGGCGTCTTCGGCAAGTCGCTCGACTACCAGGGCGGCCAGTACGGGATCGCCGTGCTCTCGCGGTGGCCGATTCGCGCGCATCGGATCGTGCCGCTGCCGAACGAGCCGCCGCAGCCGCGCGCGGGCGGCGCGATCGAGCCGCGGATCGCGCTGGAGATCGAGACGAACGGGATGAAGGTCGTCAACACGCATCTCGACGCCTCGCGCGAGGAAACGTACCGCCTCCAGGAGGTCGACCATCTTCTCCCGGCGATCGTTTCCGCGGACCTCATCGGCGGCGACTTCAACGCCGAGCCGCAGAGCACCGTTCTCGAGCGGGTCCTCGCGTCCGGCCTGCGCGACGCGTGGGCGCTCTGCGGAAGCGGTCCCGAGCTGACGTATCCCGACGGCGTGCCGGTCAAGCGCATCGACTACCTGTTCCTGTCGCCGCGGTTCACGTGC
>DATKCA010000094.1:0-3933 GCA_035544675.1 Thermoanaerobaculia bacterium
CGGTAGCCGAGCGTCGGCGCGACGCGGCCGCGCCGCGCGAATGTCAATCCGAAGCCCGGCTGCGTGATGAAGTTGAAACGCGACGTCGATGCCGGCACCTGCTTCTCCGCCCACATCGGGCCGACGAGCAGCTCGACGTAGGGGCGGACGTTGCGGCTGCCGAAGTGATGTCGCGCCACGAACGACGCGGACAGCGCGCGCACGCTCTCATTGCCGTCGCCGAACTGGTCGCCGAACCAGCTCCGCGGCTGATTCAGTACATGCGGCGCGATGGCTACGCCCAGCTCGGTCCGCTTCGAGTGCCAGCGCGTCCACTCCAGGCTCAGCGACTGCGTGTCGGCCTGGCCGTGCCACGTCTCGAGGCTCTGGCCGCCGGTGGCGACCACGCTGAAATTCTGTGCAAACGCCGCCGAGGTCGGCGGCGCTCCACACAGCAAGGCGAAAACCACGAGCTTCTTCATTTGCGAAGCGAGCGGAACTCCGCCTCGTCGAGCTCCTGATCGGGCTGGGATGGACCGTCTCCCATCTCTCCACGATACACGGCTTTGGCCAGCGCGCGGTCGAGGTGCGAGTACGTCGTGCCGCCGGGCTGAACGACCATGTTCGGGCCATGATCGCAGAGATCGAGGCACGAGACGGAGCAGACTCTCACGGTTCCTTTGCGCCCGAGCTCCTTGTTCATCGCCTTCAGCTCGTCCCGGATGGCCAGCCCGCCCTCATCGCCGCGCCCGGGGTCGTTGCACCGCTCGCCCGTGCATACGAGAAACAGCTTCTGGAAAGGGTATTTCATCGCGTGTCATCCCGAGCGTAGCGAGGGATCCGGGGGAAGGGCGGCGCGATGTCGTACCGCCCCTGCCCCCGGATTCCTCGCTACGCTCGGAATGACTCTCACCCCGGAGCCACGAACTTCTTCCCGGCGTCGAGCAGGTGCTTCAGGTCCTTCGGAGAGCACGCCTCGGCGTACATGCGGGCTACCGGCTCCGTTCCCGACAGCCGGAACAAGAGCCACGTCTGATCGTTGAAGATCAGCTTCACACCGTCGGTCGTGTTCACGTCCTTGACCTTGAGGCCGTCGATCTCGCGCGGCGGGTTGTTGAGCTTCCCGGCCAGGCTTTCCCTGAGCTGCGGCGTCAGCTTCATGTCGTAGCGCTTGCTGTAGTAGAAGCCGAACTCGGCATACATCTCGTCGGTCAGCTCGCTGATGCGCTTCCTGGTGCGCGCCACCATCTCCGCGACGAGCAGGCAGGCCAGGATGCCGTCCTTCTCGGGCAGGTGCCGGCGCATCGACATCCCGGCGCTCTCCTCGCCGCCCAGCGCGATCTTGTCCGCCAGGATCAGCTCGCCGATGTACTTGAAGCCGACCGGCGTCTCGTACAGCGGGATGTCCAGCTTGCGCGCGATCGAGTCGATGAGATGCGTCGTGGCTACCGATCGCGCCAGCCCGCCCGGGATGTTGCGCTGCCGTTTCAGGTAAAGCGCCACCAGGGCGATGATCAGGTTCGGCGACACGAAGCGGTTGCGATCGTCGATGATGCCGAAGCGATCGGCGTCCCCGTCCGTGGCCAGTCCGAGGTCGAACTTCTCGTCGAGGACGACCTTGCGCAGCTCGGCCAGGTTCTTCTCGTTGCACTCCGGGGAGAAGCCGCCGAAGTACGGATCGCGGAAGTTGTGGATGATCTTCACCTCCACGCCCGCCTCGAGCAGGAAGTAGTCGAGGTAGTCGCGCGAGGTGCCGTACAGCGAGTCGATGGCGATCCGCAGGCCGCTCTTGCTGATGACCTCGACGTCGATCTTGTCCTTGAGGTCGTTCAGATAGCGGTTCTTCGGGTCGATCTCCTCGATGAGCTCGCTCTTCTCGTACACGTCGAGCCGCTCGTTCGTGGCCGCCACCGCATGGATCTCCCTCTCGATCTGTTTGGTGACTTCCGGCAGGGCCGGGGCGCCGTTCGAGGTCGAGAACTTCAGGCCGTTGTACTCGGGCGGATTGTGCGAGGCGGTGAAGTTGATGGCGCCCATGGCCCGGCGGCGGATGGTTTCGAAGGAGACGCAGGGTGTGGGAACATCGCGCGTGCAGAGGTAGGCCTGGATGCCGTTGAACGCGAGAATCTTCGAGGCTTCCAGAGCGAACTTCTCAGAGAGGAAGCGGGTGTCGTACGCCACGACCACGCCGTTGCCCTTCTGGCCGCTCTTTTTCAGGTAATTCGCGACGCCCTGCATGGCGATGCGAACGTTCTCGAAGGTGAAGTCTTCTCCAATGATCCCGCGCCAACCCGAGGTTCCGAACTTGATCAATCGACTCTCCTGGGACGTATACCAGTTCCGCAACCGCGCAACTTACTGCAGGAGCGGAGGATGCGCAATGCTTCATTGCGGTGCTGGCAGGTTTTCCGCAATGATGAGCACAGCGTGATTTATGCCTGATCGGCCGCTCGTCCTCCTTGCGGACGACAACGACGACATCGTTCAGTTGCTCAAGACGTACCTGCGCCCGCTCGACTGCGAGTTCGTCGTGGCGCGGGACGGGGAGCAGGCCCTGGCCGTCGCCCAGTCGCGCCTGCCCAACGTGGTCCTGCTCGACGTGATGATGCCGAAGCGCAGCGGGTGGGAAGTCTGTCAGGCCCTCAAGAGCATCCACCGCACGTCGAAGATCGCGGTCGTCCTTGTGACCGGGCGCGGCGACGTGAAAGACAGGCTGACCGGGCTGCAGGTCGGCGCGGACGACTATCTCGTCAAGCCGTTCAACCGCGATGAAGTGCTCAGGCGCGTGCGCTCGCTGCTCGAGCGGAGGCCGGCCAAGGAGCTCTCACAGGCCGCTTCCGACGACATCGCCAGAGACCGCGTCACCGGTCTGCCGATCATGTCGATGATCCTCGACAAGCTCAAGGAGATGCTCATCGAGCAGAGCGAGATGGGGATCGTGTTCATCGACATCGAGCAGTTCGAGTCCATCGAGGCCGAATACGGCTGGGCCTTCTTCGACGAGTTCCTCCGCCGCGTGGCGGAGGTGCTGTTGGACGAGGCCGGGAAGCGCTTCCGCCACCCGGTGGTGACGTGTCATCGCGAGGGCGGCTCGAGCTTCTACGTCTTCTTCGAGACCCGCGGCCACGATCTGTCGCAGGAGAACGCGCTGGAGGCCTCTTCGAGCGAGCTGCGCGAGCGGCTGGCCCTGGCGCTGCGCGAGCGCTTCCCGGAGATGCAGTCGGCACAGATCGGATTCTTCGTAGGCACGGCCCGGCTCGACTATCAGCCGCAGATCCGCCTGGAGCGCCAGATCTACGCCGGCATGCTCGTGGCCGCGAACGCCGTCCGCGATGCCGAGCAGCAACGCAAGCGCCAGCTCACCCGCGAGCTTCGCGACATCATCCGCCGCAAACGCGTGACCACGATGTTCCAGCCGATCGTCCGTGCCCGCGACTCCACCATCTTCGGCTACGAGCTGCTCACCCGCGGTCCGGCCGGCTCGTCATTCCTGAACTCCGACATGCTTTTCTCGTTCGCCCGCGAGGCCAAGCTGGCCTGGGCGCTGGAGGCCATCGCGCTCGAGTGCGCGCTGCGCCGCCTCCGCGACATGGAGCTCCGGGACCGCAAGTTCCTGCTCAACCTGGAGGCGGAGATGTTCGTCGAGTCGGAGTTCCGCATCCACGAGATGATCTCGTATTTCGCCGAGCATCGCGGGCATTTCGTCTTCGAGCTGACCGAGCGCGCCGCCATCGAGGACTACGCCACGTTCCGCAAGCTGCTCGACGAGTTCCGCGAGAAGGGCATCGAGGTCGCCATCGACGACGCAGGCTCCGGCTATGCCTCGCTCGAGGCCATCGCGGCGCTCTCGCCCGACTACCTCAAGATCACCAAGGGCCTGATCTCCACGCTGGCCGACGAGCCGATCAAGCAGGATCTGGTGCGCATGCTCGTCGACCTCGCCTCGAAGACCGG
>DATKCA010000095.1:0-5495 GCA_035544675.1 Thermoanaerobaculia bacterium
CCGATCACCCGACACTCGCTCGCTGACCTTCACCGTCACGGACGGCGAAACGCGGACGGGCGAGACTTCGTACTACGTGCGAGTCACGCAAGCCGACGGACACCAGGCATGGTCGTCGCCAGTGTGGGTGAAGTGAGGGACGGTAAAGAGCAGGCCCCGCTCGAGACTCGATGCGTGGTTCACAGGGGGAGTGCAGCGCCTCGTCTGTCTGCCATGGGAAGCCGAGACACGCCTGAAGTGGGCCGAGCTTCTGGCGAATCTGCGTCGAACCGGGCGGGCCATGCCGATCAAAGACAGCTTCATCGCCGCGACGGCGCTCCGGCATGAGCTGACCATGGTGACGCGTAACCGCTCTGACTTCGAGAAGGCGGGGCTTGATGTCATTGACCCATTCGAGTCGTGACGCCGGAGATCAAGGCTCGCCCTCCATTGCGCTCTCACACATTCAATACCGCGTATACGCCGCGAAGTTCTCGAGGACTCAGAGCTCGTTCTCCGGATCGCCCGAGGTGAAGCCGAGGGTTCGTCCATCGGGGGAGAGGCGCATGGCCCAGATCTGCGGCATCGTGATTCCGAGCTTCTCGGACGGACCACCGGCGGCCGGAACGCGGAACAGAGCGACGTTCTGATTGGCCATGGACCAACCCTCCCATCGCCCGAACACGATGTGCTTCCCATCCGGGGTCCAGGCCAGACCGGCCCGGCCGTTGATGTTCGCGCCCTTCCTGCGGACCGGCTCGCGAAGGACATCGCGCGGCTCGCCGCCTGCGGCAGGAATGACCTGGAGCCAGTCCACTTCGTGTTTGATGTCCTGGCTGCGGCGGAACGCCAGCCACCGGCCGTCTGGCGAGACGGCCAGCCCGTTGATCAACTCCCGGCCTGGCGTCTCGAAGACGATCGCGGTGTCGCCGGATTCCATGTCGCGCCGCTTGATCACCCGGTTGCGACCGTTGACGTCGAGGTAGTAAAGAGCCTTTCCGTCCGCAGACCAGACCGGGTAGAACTGGCGCTCGTCGTTCTTCACAGATTCCAGCTTCTCGACATCGCCGGTCTCGGCGTTGACGAGGAAGAGTCCGGGCTCGCTGAGATAGTGTCCGGCCACAGCGATCATCTTCCGGACCGGAGACCATGAAAACCCCTGGAAGTGAGCGGCCACACGCGCCGGAACGGTCCGCTCGCGGCCGCTGGCGAGATCGCGCAGCACATAAACGTTTTCTCTGGGGCGCATCGGATTCCCGGCGCCGCGCGAGGAGGTGTAGAGGAATTCGCGGCCGTCGTTCGAGAAATTCGGATAGCGATCGGTCCCGATGGCTTCGCCGATCCGGCGAGGGGCTCCGGCGGGCTTCCCGCCGGCGTCGAGATCGACGAGGTAACCTTCGTGATTCCCGCGCCGGACCTCGTAATAGAGGGAGCCGTCGTCACTCATGCCGAGCAGTGCGCCCATGCCGATCTGCGAGTCGAGCAGCCGCGGCTCGGAGTCGCGCCCGTCCGGGTGGAAGTCGACGGCCCAAAGAGCGGGCTCACCGCTGCGCCAGCTGACGAAGACGATTTTCTTTCCGTCCGGGGAAAAGCCGGCCGCCCGATCGTTCGTGCTGTGCGGGGCAACCACTCGCGGCGTGCCGCCCGCTGCCGGGATCACGAAGACATCGTTCTGGCCAACGCCGCTCCTGGGAGGCACATGAAAAACGACCCAGCGGCCGTCGGGAGAGAACGATACGGGGTGGGCATGGCGACCCTCGAAGCTGGCCAGGACTCTGAGACGGCCGTCTTCGACCCCGATGATTCCGATCTGGCCGGTCTTGTCGCGGCGCGTGATGCCGGCCAGGACGTGTCTGCCGTCGGGCGCGAAGTGCCCCGGCTCCACATACTCGACAGACTGTTCGCGGTACAGAGTGCGCGGAGAGGATCCATCCGTGCCGATCAGCCGGAGATCGACGACCTTCTCCTCGTCATACCAGGTGTAGGCGACCCACTTCCCATCGGGCGAGATGCGGGACGCCCCGCCGAACTGGGGTGACTGCTCCCACGAGCCCTTGTCGGTGAGGCGCCGGGAGGTTCCCTTTTCCAGGTCGCGGATGGCCATGTCGCCGGTCTCCCAGTCGACGAACGAGAAGAGGCGCCGATCCCGAGAGACCTCTCCTTCGTTGTCGAGGAGGCGGTCCCAGACCATGCGCGAGGAGCGGGTGCGCGTCCGCTGGGCCACGGTGGACGGCTGGTCGAGCGAGGCCAGGCGCGCGCGCGCCGTGGCCACGGCACTGCTCTGGTCCCCGAACTCCTGCACGACGCGGAGGTAGGCGCGCTTTGCCTCCGACCGGCCGAGAGTCTCGTAGGCCCGGCCGATCTGAATCAGCGCCTTCGCCGCCAGCTCGCGATCGCTCCCCGCGGCAGCCACGACCTTCTCGTACAGAGAGATGGCGCGTTTGAGGTCTCCCGCCGCGCGCTCGGCCACGAGCGCCTGCTGATAGAGGTCGTGCGCCTGGTCCGCGCCGGCGGAAACGGGCAGCAGGAGCGATGAGATCAGGAGTGCCAGAGGGAGCCGTGCCGATTTCATGATTCGATTCTCCTTCGGCCCCCAACGTACGGCGCCGGCTCGACGGGCTGGTCACGAAAACGAATTCTTCTTCGCACCTTCATTGAAAAATCTTTGTCATGAGAGTGTCATGGAACCCAGCGGTATCCGACGCCGTGCACTGTGATCAGATGGCGCGGGTTGGCGGGATCGGTCTCCAGCTTGGTCCGCAGCGTGGCCACGTGGTTATCGACGGTCCGCGTCGTGGGATAGCGCTCGTAGCCCCAGACCTCGTCGAGCAGCTCGTCGCGGCGGACCACCTCTCCCCGTTTGCTGGCCAGGAGGCGAAGCAGTCCGAATTCCTTCGGCGTCATGCGGATCGCTTTTCCGTTCATGGAGGCCTCGAACCGGCGGAAATCGATGCGCACGTCTTCGTACTCGAGCACGTCGGGGAGAGCGGCGGACGGTTGGGCGCGGCGCAGCAGCGCCCTCACCCGCGCCAGCAGCTCCCGGATCGAGAATGGCTTGGTGACATAGTCGTCCGCCCCCAGGTCGAGACCGAGGATGCGGTCCGCTTCCTCGCCGCGCGCGGTCAGCATCAGCACCGGCGTGGTGATCTTCTCCTGCCGGACCTTCCTGCAGATCTCGTAGCCGCTCAGCCGCGGGAGCATCAGGTCGAGGATCACGAGATCGGGATGGCTCTCCAGCAGCGAGTGCAATCCCTGTTCGCCGTCCGATGCCGTCAGGACGTCGTACGACTCGCAGCGCAGGTTGTCGGCCAGCCCGCGCAGGAGAGCAGGATCGTCCTCGATCACCAGAATACGTGCGCTCATCATTCCTCCATCGGCAGTGCGAGCGAGAAGGTGCTCCCCTTTCCAGGCTCGCTCTCGATCGTCACCTGCCCTCCGTGAGCGGTGACGATGTGACTGACGATCGACAACCCCAGACCCGCTCCCGTGGTCCCCCGGGCGTTGGGAGCGCGGTAGTACTTCTCGAAGATGCGCGGCTGCTCGGCGGGATCGATTCCGATCCCGTGATCGCGGACGGCGATCACGGCGTGACCGTTTTTCCTGGCCAGCGTGAGCCCGATGCTGCGCGACTGACCCGAGTACTTCATGGCATTGGTGAGGAGATTGAGCACGGCCTGTTCGATCGAGTCCGCGTCCGCCCTGACCGGAGGCAGGTCCTGCTGGAGGTCGAGCTCGAGGGAGAACCCGTGCTGCCGCACCGAATATTCGATGGCCCGGCTCGCGGACTGGACCACTGCGGCCAGGTCCGCCGGCTCGATGGTGTACCGCCGCTCACCCCGTTCGATCTTCGAGAACTCCAGGACGTTGTCGAGGAGCCGGCTCAGCCGCTCGCTCTCGTTGACGATGGTATCGAGATACTCATCGCGACCCTTGCCGTCCGGCGGCCGGCCCATGCGCAGCGACTCCGCGTACATTCGGATCGCGGCAAGAGGCGTTCGCAGTTCATGGGACACGCTGGAGACGAACTGCGCCCGCAGCTCTGTGACCCGTACTTCCCTCTTCACGTCGCGCCACAGCAGCCAGGCCGCCACGAGCGTCGCGGCCAGCACCGCGGCCAGCGACGCGGCGATGAACCTGCGCGATACGAGCAGGCGCTGGTCGCCCGCGGATGGCGCTGCCGCGGCATGGAGGTGCAGTCGAAGACCTGGAAACGCTGCTCCGAGAGCTTCTCCATCGGGTCCCCATCCTCTGGTCAGATGAAAGGCTCCGAGCATCGGATCGTCGCCGCGGATGGCCCGGGTCAGGTCATCGGCCGCGACTGCGAAAACGACTTCGCCCTGGCGCGAGGGACCGCTGGCGACGAGCCACAGCGGATCGCCAAATGCCGCCCAGCTCCCCGCGGAAGAGCCGTCCGTCGATCGTGGGACGAGCCGATCGATCTCTCGCTTCAACGCCAGGATCTGCTCGACGGAACGAAGGCGGAGATCCGCGGCGGACAGCAGTGCGCCGGCGCGGCTTGGCGTGAGAGTACCGGCGGCGCCGCGCAACAGATGAATGGCGGCTGGACTGAGCGCGGGCTCGCGAAGAGCGGTCTCCATGGCATCCAGCGCGACCGTTTCGGACCCGCCCAGGACGGTGAGCCGTTGCGCGCCGTACAGCGCGAAGGGAATGCCCTGGTCATCGACGGCGGCGGCTGATGTCCGGGCCAACCGCTCATATTCGACGCGGGCGTCGTTCTCGCGGCCGAGCTTGAAAAGAACCCTCGCCAGAAGCATTCGCGCCCGCGCCTCATCCTCGGGAAGGCGCGCCAGGCTGAGAGCGGCGCGGTAGCGGCGGAGCGCTTCGGCAGGACGATGCTCCACCAGCTCCGCGCGCAGCCCGGAATCGATCTGCAGGCCGACAGCGGGCGACGGCTCGACAGGCGCGCGTTCTTCCCAGGCCGCCACGAATGCGTTTCCCTGGCGCCGGGCCATGAACGAAAGCTCCGGCGTAGCGGGCAAACCGGCCGCGACCTCTAGACGGACTCCTTCCAGACGCTCGCGAAAACGCCGTCCCACGACCTGAACGAGACGGCTACGCTCCTCCACCACCTGCGCGCGCGCCAGGTCACGTTCCTGCCGGATCAGGATCACACTGAGGCCGGTGAGAACGAGAAACGGCAAGCCGATGACGAGCAACGCCAGCGCCGCTCGTCGCCGGTGAGACCCTCTGTTCATCGGTTCTTCATTCTAGGCGCCGCCGCGAAGCGGATGTCACGAAAATGTCTGCTTCGACGCGTCCGTACGTGGTGCGCACGGGGAGCTCAGCATCGCGCCGAGCGCGTTGACGTGCCGACCAGGTCCGGGAATGGGAACGCGGATGTTATTCTCGATCCTGATGCGATTCGACGAGGTGCTCTCCACGTTCGTCGGTTTCTTCGAGCGGCAGAACCTGCAATACGCGGTGATCGGCGGCCTGGCCATGCAGGCATTCGGTTACTCGCGATTCACGCGCGACATCGATTTCGTCGCCGAGCG
>DATKCA010000096.1:0-2035 GCA_035544675.1 Thermoanaerobaculia bacterium
GGTGCTGCGGATGCCGTGGGGCGGGCTGCGCCATGCCGGGCCGTACCACAGCCAGAACACGGAAGGGTGGTTCTACCGAACGCCGGGTCTGAAGATCGTGGTCCCGTCGACGCCGCACGATGCCCGCGCGCTGATGGCCTCCGCCGTCGCCGATCCCGATCCGGTGCTCTACTACGAACACATCGCGCTTTACCGCGATCCGCGCGTGAAGCAGATGCTCGGCGAGGAGCCTCCCGCGCCGATCCCGATCGGCCGCGCGGCGCTGCGGCGCGACGGCGGTGACCTGGCGATCGTCTCGTATGGCGCGTACGTACACGTCGGGTTGCGCGTCGCGGAAGCGCTGGCGAAAGAAGGGATCGAGTCGTCCGTCCTCGACCTCCGCAGCCTCGTGCCGCTCGATCGCGAGGCGGTACTCGAGCTGACGCGCCGCTGCAACCGCGTGCTGATCATCCACGAAGACACGCGCACCGGCAGCATCGGCGAATCGATCGCCGCGATCATCCAGGAGGAGGCGTTCGAGCACCTCGACGCTCCGATCCGGATCCTCGGCGCGCTGGATACGCCGGTGCCATATTCGCCGCCCCTGGAAGAAGAGTTCCTTCCGAGCGAAGCGGCGATCGAAGAAGCGGCCCGAGCGCTGATGCGGTATTAACGCCGCCCGGCGAGCTCCGCGGGCCAGTTCAGCACGATCGTCACCGGTTCGGGGCGCGTTTCGGTCACCGTGTTGATGAGAACCTGTTTGCCGTCGGAACCGAGATCGTAGCGACGCCCCGGTACGCCTTTGAGCCTGGTGGGGAAGAGTTTTTTCGCCTCTCCCATCTGGACGATCGGTATCGTGACGATTGAGATCGCCATCAACTCGTCATCTTGCGAGAGATAGAAGATCTGAGAACCGTCGGCACTCCAGACCGGATGGTAGCCTCCCGCAGCCGAGACCTGCCACCGTCCCGAACCCGGTGCGACCTGCCGGACATACACCTCGTTCTGTCCCGACTCGACGGAGGTGTAGACGATCCACCTGCCGTCGGGCGAAAAGTAGCCCCCCATCTCGCTGGAGTCGTCGTGCAGGAGAGGGCTCGCCTTCCGGTCGTGCACCGACCAGAGCCAGAGATCCCATTTCGCGTTCTCGTCCATGACTTGAACGACGATGAATCGACCGTCGCGGCTCCAGTGGAAGGGCACGCAGAAAGTCGGGCACTTCCACAACATCTCCTCGGTCCCCTCACCGCTGGCGGCTTTCCGGTACAGCTCGGAGGCACCGAGGCGTTGTGAATTGAAGACGATCCACGCTCCATCGGGTGACCAGGTCGGGTTGGTGTCGAGCGCAGGGTCGAAGGTGAAACGGGAGCTGATCCGCCGCGCAACGTCATAGATCCAGAGGTCACCGTTCCCGGAACGAGGATCGATGACGTCGACCACCACCCGGCGGCCGTCAGGGGAGATGCGGGGGCGTCCGTAATCGGCGGGCGGACCGACGGTACCGAGGTCTCGTCCGGTCAGGTCGAACCAAGTCAGCGTCGACACGCCACCCCCGGCTCCGGATTGGTACGCGAGCACCCCGTTTCGCGAGACCGAGAAAATGGCCTCCCCTGAGTTACTCAGATACTGGAGCTGATCGGCAACGGGAAAGGCCTCACCGGAGAGCTGCAGCGTCTTGTGATCGAAGCGCTGCGCCATCAAGGTGCGATCGCGATGAAAGAGGAGGTGCCCGTCCGCCCAGACGACGTTCGAGTTCGCATGCATCAGCAGTTTCGACGACTGCGGCTGGTCGAGCGAAGCAAGGTGGACGCTGTCCCCTGCTTGTCCCTGTCCGAAGGTCTGCTGCGACAGATAGAGAAAATGGTTCCCATCGGGGAGGAAATGGGGCCAGCGGTGCGTCGACTCCCTTGTTCCCATGCGGGTCAGGGGTGTCATCGCACCGCCAGATACCGAAATGCGATGCAGAACGCCGCGCGGATTGGGCGCAAAGACGATGACGCCGCGGGAGCTCCACGATGCTCCACGCGCGATCGGAGCATCGGCCAGAATCTGGGCC
>DATKCA010000097.1:0-12895 GCA_035544675.1 Thermoanaerobaculia bacterium
CCGGGCGCGACCGGATCGTCGCATTTGCCGAGTCGCTCGGCTACGAGACCCTCCATGTCTCCGAGGGATACTCCAATCATCTCCATCAGGATCAGGACAAAGGTCGTGTCGACTTCATGTATGTCGATGAATCGACGGCAACCAAGCTCTTTCCGGCAGCTTCGTTGAAAGCGGTGCTGGGCGGTCTCATGGTCCGCGTTCCACGCCCGGAGCATGTCGCGGCCATGAAAGTGATCTCCATGAAGAACTCGCCTCAGCGTGTGCTGATCGATTCTCCTGACGTGCAGGCCCTCCTGTCATTGCCGGAGATCGATCGCGACGAGGTCCGGGATTACTTCGCGCGCCACGGTCTGTTGGAACTGTTCCATGCCATCGAAAAGCAATCGTGATCCGATCGATTTTTCGAGCGTTCCAACCACCGCAGAAGATGTGGCAGCGCTGCTGGCGGTCCGAAAGCTGAACCGGCTCGACGCTCAGCAGTATCTCGACTTCCTTTTGACCTTCACCGAGCGCCACCCCCCCACGCGCGCGATCCCGGCGCGACACGAGCCGTTTTCGCTGTAGGAGTGATCCGCCACGCGTGCTCGGTCTACGGCGCGTCGCCTGGCAGTCGTGAACCCGCGCCCACGGTCAGTGCGATGAGAGCAACCGCGGCCAGGATCCATCGCAGTTTCATCAGCCCGAGCTCGAGCACGGGCACGAGTACGGGTACGGGCTCGGGCACGGGCTCGGGCTCAGGAGGAACGAACCGGTACCCGCGCTTGGGGACGGTCTGGATCCACTGGCCGCCCTCCGCGCCGTTGCCGAGCGCCTTGCGCAGGAGGGAGATCTGCTGGGTGAGGTTGTTCTCCTCAACGATCGCATCGGGCCACACCGCCCGCATGATGTCTTCCTTCCAGACGACCCGGCCCGGCGACTGGACGAGCAGCAGCAGCGTCTCGACCGCTTTCAGAGGCAGCGGGACCGGCTCACCCGCGCGACGCAGCAGCTTCTCATCGCGGTTGATCGCATACGGACCGAAGCGAAAGGTCGAGGAGTCCACGAGTCTTTGATGAGGAAGCGCCAGGGATAGACGGTGGCGTGGGCCTGGTGTCAGGCCCCAGGGGAGCGGCCGGGATACCGCGGCGGGCGCCGCCATTACAGCCCTCCTCCAAGCCACTGCATGACATTCAGGAGGAAACGGCCGTTCTGCGCCGCCGAGGGTGACGTCATCCCCATGGCTCGGCCGGGTCCGCACGTCTGCTCGGTGAACATGGCCGCCTCACCGAATACGGCAACCCGCCCCAGTCCGTGCTGCAGAAGGGCCCCCTGCTGCGAGCCGGAGATGTTGATCCGCGGCGTCGACGAGGTGAACTCCCACGCCGTCTGCGGTGTGAGCGACACGGCATCGGCGCCGAACACCATGAGGGGGACCGCCGTGGACGGCGTCTCGAAGGCCGAACCCGTAAAGGTGCCGACGAAATCGATTCCGGTCGTGACGGCGTGCTCGCGCAGGGAGCCGTCCGATTTGCGGAAGACATGCACCTCCGCTTCGGTGAGACACGTCCGCGGCAGGGTGAGCTGGCGCGAGTCGAACGCAAAGCCGTTGCTGAATCGGATGCCGAACGCCGCGGCCAGATCGCTGGCCGCGCCGGCGAAGGGCATGTGATCGGCGATCAGCATGAGCGACCCGCCTTCCTCGACCCAGTCGCGGACGGCCTCGATCTCATCCGCCGCGAAGGCCGACGGTGTGGGCAGCGTCCAGTTGTTGACATCGGCGTTCACCGGCGAGATCGCGTTGACGATGACGAGAACACGCGCCCGCTGGAGCGGCTGCCGCTCGAAACGGCCTTCGAGCGATTCCACGACCCAGCCGTCGTTGCGCAGGAGTTGTGCAAACGGTGCGTACGTCGTGCGGATGGAGTGAAAGTTGAGGTGGCCGGCGTCGAAGAGAATCGTGGCGTCGCGGGCACCCGGATCCTCGAACGCGGGAATGAACGTCGGGTCGGTTGTTCCGTTGTCCACGACCGATCCGTAGGCGAAGATCGGCTGGGATGCTTCGTACGTCACCCAGCCGTCGGTGAAGTCGCCGGCCGCGGGATCGAGCGTGACGGGAAAGAGGGCACCGAATGGCGGGACCGTGTGCACCGACGGCTCACCGACGATGCGATCCTGCCGGTCGTGCGAGCGGATCGTGACCGTGGATGCGGTCGGGTTCGGATTGACGAAACCGAGGTTCGTGCGGAAGGTCCCGGCCTGACCGGTGGGGCCGGTCGATCTGAGCTGCAGGATCACACCCCTCGCTTTCGCGCTGGCTGGATCGAGTCCGGCTGTGAACTGTCCGAGCGTTCCGTTCGCCACCCCGGCGTAAATGCGGGACGTGGCCATGAACTCGTCCGACGAGGAGAGGCGGATCGCACCCAGTCCGCTGGCGCCGAACAGCGAGCCGACCACGTCGTCGAAGACAGCCATCTGCCGTCGCGCCACGGTGAGCTGCTGCGAAGGCGCGTCGGTGTTGTCCTGGCCGAGCGGCAGGAACGTCGCCGTAATGACGATGTCCTTCGCCAATGGATTGAAGACGCGCGAGTCGGTTCGGAACGCGCCCACGCTGCCGGCGATCGGCAGGTAGATGTCCTTCGCCGCCGCGGGCGAAGCCACGATGAGCAGAACGAGGACTGCAAGCGTATGGCGCATGGTCATCCTCCTCACTTCACACGTACCGTGAACTGATGCGGGATGCGGAATTTGCCGCGCGCTTCCTTCCCCGTGCCGGTGACCGTGAGAAGGCAGGCCACCTGGTCCGGGCCTGCGCTGATGACCCATTCCTTCTGTGCGGTACGGGTGGCCGTCGCGCTATGGCTCAGGCAGTCGGTCTCGCGATCCTCGGCATCGAGGCGCAGCCACCACCCGGAGCCGTTGGCCACGAAGTGCACCCAGAGGCGGACCGGCCTGGTATCGCCGACTGCGAAGTCGAGCAGCCGCGCCGCGCGTGTCTGCATCTTGACGTTGTCCCAGACCAGGGCCTGGTCGAATGGGCGCTGATCGCAGGCAGCTTCCGCGCAATCGGTCAGGTCGATGAAGAGGCTGCGCGCTCCACGCGTGCGGGACAGATCCATGACGATGTCGTTGTTGTGCGCGTCCGAGTCGATCTTCGCCCAGACCTTGTTCTCCCCGTCGACGTACGCAGCCGGCACGTCGGCGTCGATCCGGTCGCCGTCGCTGCCGAGGGCCGGGGCCCGGAACTCGACGGTCGCGGACAGGGTTCCGCCGGGCTTTCCGGCCGCGAGGAGAGGGATCTGGGAGCTGAGCAGGATGGCGGTGAGCGCGAGAGTGTTGCGAGCGAGTGTCATCTTTCCTCCGATTGTCTGCGTGGGGCGCCGCCTGGCCGGCGGCCGCCGAGTCGGCGGCGCTCCACTCATTTGCTTTCCCGGCACATTCGCGCCGTTCGTGGCCGCTCGCAAGCGCAACATCACGCACATCAATGCGTTGCGCAGTTTTGCGCGCCGCCGGATACAATGGCCTCACACTCGATCGTGAGCTCCCCCGCTTTCCCGAAGCCGGACGGCCAGGACCGCTCTCCACCAGAAATGCTGGAGTCGTGGAAGGAGATCGCCGCGCACCTCGGGCGGAGCGTGCGCGCCGTTCAGAAGTGGGAGAAGGAGGAAGGGCTCCCCATCCACCGGCACCAGCACGAGCGACAGGGGACCGTCTACGCCTATCCCTCCGAGCTGGATGCGTGGCTGAAGAGTCGCAGCGTCCGTCCGGAGGCGCCGGCCGGCCGGAAAGCCTCTGCGCTGTGGATCGGCGCAGGCATGGCCGTGCTGGCGCTGGTCGCGATCGCGCTGGTCATGACCCGTCCACGATCGAAGCCGGTCACTGTCGCCTTCGGCGAACGCGACTGGGTGCTGATCTCCTCGGTCGAGAACCGCACCGGGTTGCGCTCGCTGGACGGCGTCCTCGAACACTTCCTGGCGCGGGAGCTGGCCGGCTCCCGTTACGTCAACGTCGTGCCGGCGGAACGGATCGGCGACGCTCTTCAACTGATGCGGCGCTCGCGGCAGACTTCCCTCGACCGCGCGCTGGCGCAGGAGATCGCCCTCCGCGACGGGGGGATCCGGCTGGTCGCCGGCGGACGGCTCGACAGGGTTGGAGACCGGCTCGTGCTGTCGGTCGATCTCATCGATCCGCGCTCCGGCGAGACCGCGGTGGCACTCGATGAGGAAGCCGACAGCATGGAGAACGTCGTGCCGGCGGCGCGGAGGCTGGCCGCGCGGATCCGCACAGCCCTCGGGGAGCCGCGGCCAACCGCGCAATCCGGCCGCGATCCGCTCGAGCGCGTCACCACACCGTCACTTCAGGCGCTGCGACTGTTCAGCAGTGCGGACTCGCTCATCTTTCACGACAATGCAGCCGCGGAGCAGCTTCTCCGTGAAGCGATTCGCGAGGACCCCGATTTCGCCTCCGCGCACATGCACCTCGCCCATGCGCTGCACAATCAGCAGAAGTCTCCTGCTGAAGTGCTGGCGGCAGCGAAGCGCGCGAGCGAGCTGTCCGGCAGGACCGCCGACCGCGAGCGGCTCTTTATCGCCGCGAGCTACCACTCGATGACCGGCGACATGGAGCTCGCGGTCACGCATTACAAGGCTCTCCTGGAGTTGTACCCGGACCACTTCTGGGCGCTGAACAACCTGAGCGGCATTTTGAAATTCAAGCTGAACCGGGGTCAGGAGGCCGCACCTTACCGCGTGCGCATGGCGGAGGTCCGGCCGCACGAGTTCGTCTCGAATTTCGCCGCCGCCGATTCGCTCGCGTTCTGGCTGGATCGTCCCGGCGATGCCGAGCCGTACTACCGCCGCGCCCTCGCGCTCCTCACTCCGTCCGACGAGGCGGCATTCCCCGACCTGGCGTCGTGGGTGAAGCTCCACGGAGCAGAGCAGGCCTGGCTTCGCGGGGATGCGCAGGCTGGCCTTGCCGAGCTGCAACGGTGGGAAAAGTCGCTGACGTCGCCGGCCGCGGCGAACGATTTCCTCATCGAAGACATCAGCTGGCTGTATCTCGCGTTCGGCAGAGCGGGCGATGCGCGGCGCGCCGGCGCGCTCGTGCGCAATCCGCTCCGCCGGGCCAGGCACGCGGCCAGTCTCGCATTCGAGTCGGGAGACATGGAGACCGCGGCGCGCCTGTACCGCGATCTCGCAAAGACCGGCTGGCGTCCATCCGCACTCGAGGAAGCGCGCCTTCTTCTGCTACGCCTCCCCGTTCCTTCCCGCCCTGCGGATCCCAATCAGCGCGACCGACACGTCAGACAAGCCGCTGCCGCCTTTGCCAGCGGACGCCACGCGGACGCAATCCCTTCACTCCGCCAGGGAAACGTCATGCGCACGATCGGGCCACGCCAGATGCAGGGTTGGTTGCTTCAGGCCGAGATGCTGGCGTCGCACCTCGCATCGGAAGGCAACATCGCCGAGGCCGTTACGGCGCTGGAACGGGCCTCGGAGCAGCGAGGTCGCACGCTGCCGGACTCGAAGCCGGGATGGCTCCGCATTCGAGGACAGCTCCTGCAGATGTATCGCCTCGCGGGAAACCAGGCCGGGGCAGCAATGGTGGAGGGAGAGACCCGCCGGATCCTCAGGCTCGCGGACGAGGAGTTCCGGAGAGGCCTGGACGGAAGAGGCACGTTCGCACCGCGAAGCGAACGGCTTGGGCGCGACTTTCGCACGCCGATCCCCTGATGGCCCGCGGCTGGGAATCGAAGTCGGTCGAGTCGCAGATCGAAGATCGCGAACGGCGGGAGCCGCGCCGCCGCCCGTCCTCCCGCGAGGAGATCGAGCACCTGCGGAAACGCGAGAGCCTCGAGTCGTCCCGCCGCGGCGTCGTGAGCGAACTGGAGACCGCACACTCGCCCCTGCGCCGCGCGGCTCTGGAACAGGCGCTGAAACACCTGGACGAGCAGATCGGGAAACTGGGGTAGTCGCGCCGGCTTTCCAGCCCGTGCCCGAACCCGGGCGCGGCACACTCGACACGGGTGTCGTTTGTCACCGCGCGGCACGGAAGCCGAATGGAACACTCTGTGACATGGCAAAAGCACTATCTATAGATATAGGAATCGACAAACCGCAGCGGAAGGAGATCGCTGACGGACTCGGCCGTCTCCTCGCCGACACCTACACGCTCTACCTCAAGACCCACAACTTCCACTGGAACGTGACCGGCCCGATGTTCCAGACGCTTCACCTGATGTTCGAGACGCAGTACAACGAGCTGGCCCTGGCGGTCGACCTCATCGCCGAGCGCATCCGCGCTCTGGGATTCCCCGCCCCGGCGTCGTATGCGGCGTTCTCGCGGCTGGCATCGGTGCCGGAAGAAGAGAGCGTGCCGAAGGCCGAGGCGATGATCCGCCAGCTGGTGCACGATCATGAGACGGTGGTCCGGACGGCGCGCCGCATCTTCCCTGTCGTGGAGAAGGCGAACGACGAGCCGACGGCCGACCTGCTCACGCAGCGGCTGCAGATTCACGAGAAGACGGCGTGGATGCTGCGCAGTCTGCTGGAGTAGTCTCCGTGTCACTCTGTGTTCTCTGTGACTCTGTGGGAAAGACAACCGCAGAGACGCAGAGGCGCAGAGAAGGACGGAGTTACGCTCGGGATGACACCCGGGCGACCGCCTCGATGACCCGCTCTACGTCCTCATCGGTGGTGTAGCAGGCGCAGCCGAGGCGGAGCAGCGCCTCGACTCCGAGGCGCTCGATGACGGTCTGCGCGTAGAAGTCGCCGTGGCTGGCGAAGATCGCTGACTCGACGAGCGCTCGCGCCACGTCTTCGGCGGTGTGTCCATCGAGGGTGATGGACACCGTCGGCGTGCGCGGCAACGGCGGCGGCGGACCGTAGACCCGGACGCCGGGAATCGCCGACAGCCCGTCCCAGAGCCGCCTGGCCTGTCTCGACCCGCGCTCGTGGAGCGAGTGGAAGAGGCGCGCCAGACGCTCCCGGCGGCTGCCGTCTTCCCCGCCGAGCGAGGCCAGCCAGTCGACCGTGGCGCGCAGGCCGGCGATGCCTTCCTGATTGAGCGTCCCCGTTTCGCAGCGCTCCGGCGCCGTGTCGGGCGACGGCGCGAGCTTCGGAAAGGGCAGCCCGGCCAGGAGATCGCGGCGCACGAACATCATCCCGATGTGGGGCCCGTAGAACTTGTAGGCCGAGCAGGCCAGAAAGTCGCAGCCGGCGGCCTGCACGTCGAGGAGCTCGTGCGGGGCGAGGTGAACGGCATCGACGAAGAGCAGCGCGCCGGCCGCGCGGGCGATCTCTCGCGCTCGCCCGAGGTCGCTCACCGTGCCGACCGCGTTCGACGCGCCGCCGATGGCGATGAGGCGCGTCTTCTTCGTCACCAGCCGTTCCAGGTGATCGAAGTCGATCAGCGCGGTCTCGACGCTCATCCGCGCCATCCGCACTTCGATGCCGCGGTCCACCTCCAGGGCATGCCACGGAGCGACGTTGCCGTGATGATCCAGCTCGGTCGTGATGACCTCGTCGCCACGCTGCCACGTCCGGCCGAGAGCGCGGGCCAGGTGGAACGTCATCGTGGTCATGTTCGCGCCGAAACTGACTTCGTCCGGAGCGCAGTTGAGAAAGTCCGCCCCCGCCTCCCGCGCCGCGGCGATGACCGCGTCGGTCTCCTCGCTGGTCGGGTAGGCCCAGTGCGTATTGGCGTTGTGGTGATAGAGGTATTCGGTCATCGCCTCGCCCACCGGGCGCGGGACCTGCGTTCCGCCGGGGGCATCGAAGTACGCGACAGGACGGCCGTTCTCTGTTCGCTCCAGAGCGGGGAAATGCGTGCGAATCTCGTCGACTGTCATCCTGCTTAGTCCTTAGTCCTTAGGGATACTTCCACAACAGCCCTGCCTTGATTCCCCAACGCCTAACGCCTAAGGACCAAGGACTAAGGCCTCGTTTTTCCGCATGGTCCAGAGCAGATGGCTGATGTGATCGCGGCGCGACTCGCCGGTGGTGACGATGAGCAGCTTCGTGATCTTGAGCTCCAGCGGGTCGGTGTAGAGGAGGATCAGCATCTCGCGGAGGAAGCTGGTGCCGAGGGTGATGTCGTTGTCGGTGCCGACGCCGAGGCGGAGGCCTTTCTTCTCCCACCAGGAAAAAGGGTGGTCGCCGTAGTCGGCGAGCTCGCCGGTCAGCTTCTTGTTCGACGAGGGCAGCGACACGAGAGTGAGGCGCTTGTCGATCATCCGGTTCAGCACGTCGTGCTGGTAGTGCTCGACCTCGCGGGCGTGATGGAACTTGGTCTTCGTGGCCAGGATGGCCTCGGCCTCGGTCAGACGAAGCCCGGCCAGGAGCTTTTCACGGATCTCCTCGCGGCCGCTCGAATCCATGTCCATCAGCTCGGCGTAGTGGCGTGAGCCGGGGGCGACCGGTTCGCCGCGGCGGTTGGCCATCAGGATCTTCTGCAGCATGCTGTGAAAGTAGAAGTTGGGGTTGATGCCGAGGGAGAGGCCGTGCTCGATGGCGTCGGCGTACCAGATGTTCATGGCGTTATCGACAGCCTGCACGCCCTGGCGCAGCGTGTTCCATGTCTCGCCGTGATGGCTTCGCGTGCGGAAGCCGTACGCCTGCAGCTTGCGCATGCCGACGCGCATCTCCTGGAAGTGGGCCTTGCGGTAGAAGCCGCGCTCGTCGCCGACCGTGTCCACTTCCGTGACGACCTCGCGCAGCTCGGGATACTTCGCGATCAGCTCGATGATCTGGCGGACCTGGTCGTCGAAGCTGGCGCGTTTGGTCGGATAGCGCGTGGCGTCGTAGAAGCCGGGCTCCTTGCGGAAACTCGGCGAGAGGATGAACTTGAATCGCGGCATCTCGCTCTGAAACGAGCGGAACCCTTCGTAGAGGCCGAGAAGAACGTCTTCAGGCGTGAGCGCGGAGAGGCCGGGGATCTGCTCGGAGCGGTCGGTCGTCTCGCGGAACAGGGTGAACTTGAGCCGCAGCGCGCCGATGTTCGAAGTGCGATGGAGCCGGCTTGCGATGTGATACGCGGCGGCGTGGTGCGCTTCGCGCGTGGTGAGGATGAGCTTCGGCAGCAGCAGGATCTTGAGGTAGCGGTCGAAGCGGTCGTCATCGCGGATGCGGATCATCCGGTCGATCTGGGCGGCGTTGCGGATCGGCAGCGAGTCGCGCCCGTAGATCGCGGCGATCTTCTCTTCGTAAACGGCGCGGTCCGGGCCCTCCAGGAGCGGCTGCAGCCGGGCGAAGACGAATTCGGCGTCGAGCGATCCGGTCAGGTGGATGTGCTCGTCGCGGAACGCGATCGGGAAACCGCGGAAGAAGACTTCCAGCGCCTTCGACGCCGGATGCTCGAACAGGGCCTCGATCGGGACTTCCTTGACCCGGAAGCGGCCGAGCAGGGCGTGAAAGGAGCGGACCTGATGCGCGAGCTCGGGGTCCTCCTCGAGCTGCGGCGCGCTCTCGGCGAGAGCGAGCGTGTCCTCGAGCGTGAGGCCGTTGGTCTCGCTGATGATCTGCGTGAAGAAGCGCGTGAGGCGGGGAACGAGGTGCATGAGGGTGAATCGTATCCGAGTGGAGCAGCGGCCGTGCCTGTGGAGGACAGGCAATCCTGCCTGTCCGGTCAGGCAAGATTGCCTGACCTCCACAGAATCTCTACGCGATTCCCAGGAACTGCATCGTCTCTTCGCGGGTAGGGCAGCAGAAGACGGTCTCGCACTGGGCGGCTTCCATCAGCTCGCCGGCGCCGTCGCGCTGGCAGAGGCAGGCCACCCAGTCCGACAGGCGGCGGGCCTGCTCGAGGTGATGCGTGACCAGCACGATGCTCCTGGTCTCCTTCAACGCCACGATCGTCTCCTCGATCGCCGCGGTCGACTTCGGGTCGAGCGCGGACGTCGGCTCGTCCATGAGGATGACGTCGGGGCTCCCGGCCAGCGTTCGCGCCAGCGCCAGGCGCTGCTGCTGCCCGACCGACAGCGTCGCCGCCGGCTTCTGCAGCCGGTCCTTCACTTCGGACCAGAGTCCGGCCTGACGGAGTGTCGACTCGAGCAGAGAGCCGTCGACGGGACCGAAGCGCGCCGCGGCAAAGAGGACGTTGCGCTCGATCGAGCCGGGGAACACCACCGGCTGCTGGAAGACGATGCCGATGCGGCGGCGCAGGTCGTCGGGATCGATGAACCCCGCGCGCGTGTCCACCCCTTCGAAGAGCACCCGGCCGGTCACCTCGAGCGTCGACGAGAGGTCGATGAGGCGGTTGATGCACTTGAGCAGAGTCGACTTCCCGGCGCCGGACGGCCCGATGATGGCGGTGATCATGCGCCGCGGGATGTCGAAGCTGACGTCGCGCAGCAGTTCATGGCCGTCGCGCCTCACGCGCACGCCGAGGTTCTCGATGGTCAGGATCGGTTTCAGGACGTCGTCCTCAGACACGCCTCGCCTCCTCGTGGATGCGCAGCCTGAGGGGCAGCGCGATGAGTGACAGTGTGATGACCAGCATGAGCAGCACGATGGCGCTTCCCCACATGTTCGTCGTCATGGCAGGATCGAACGAGTCCTGCGCCAGCACGAAGATGTGGTAGGGCAGCGCCAGCACCGGGCTGTCGACGATGCCTCGCGGCACCGTCGCGCCGGCGAAGATCACGGCGGTGAACATGATCGGCGCGGTCTCGCCGGCCGCGCGCGCCAGGCCGAGCAGAGTGCCGGTGACCAGACCCGCTGCGCCTTGCGGCAGCAGCAGCGACCAGGCGATGTGATTGCGGCGGAGACCGAGGCCGAAGGCCGCCTCGACGGAGGCCGGCGGAATGGCGCGCAGCTTCTCCAGGAACGCCACGGTCACGGTCGGCAGAATCATCATGGCCAGGAGGATCCCTCCGGCCAGCCACGACTTCCTCATCCCCAGGAGCTGGACGAAGAACGCGAGGCCGAACAGGCCGAAGACGATCGACGGGATGCCGTTCAGCGCGTGCAGCAGCGCCTCCAGCGAGCGGCGGCCGCGATCGGAGCGGAGGTACAACTGATGATAGAGGCCGACGCCCGCCGCGACCGGCAGCGCGATCATGCCGGCGGTAGCGATGAGAATGAACGTGCCGGCGAGGTGATACAACACTCCCCCTTCGGCGCCGACCGCTCGGGACTGCTCGAAGAAAAACCTCCAGGAGATCGCGCCCGCTCCGCGGAACACGACCAGTCCCACGACCGTGGCGATGACCAGCAGCGCGACCGCCGCCCCCGCGCCGGCGAACAGCGTGAACAACCGGTCGCCCAGCCGTCTCATCGCGCCTCCCCCGCCACGCGCCTGCGCAACAGATCGGCGAACAGCGTCATCCCGACGACGACCACGAACAGCGTGAGCCCCAGCGCGAGGAGCGCGGACGTGTGCAGCTTGTCGCCCACGGCGATGTTCGTCTCGGCGCCGCCCAGCTTCGAGGTGATGGTCTGCCCGGCGTCGATGAACGACTGCACGATCTGGCCGGGCCGTGGCAGGCGGTTGTCGGCGCGGCCGACCACGAGAAACACGGCGATGGTCTCGCCGAGGGCGCGGCCGAGGGCCAGGAGCGTTGCGCCGATGAGTCCGGGGATGGCCTGCCGCGTCACGACGGACATGGCCGTCTCCGCGCGGGTGAGGCCGAGGCCGCGCGCGGCGTCGCGGAATTTCGATGGAACCGAACGGAACGCGTCGTCGAACAGCGTCGTCAGCGTCGGAAGGATCATCACCGCCAGCAGCACGCCCGCGGTCAGCAGCGTGTCGCCGGAGTACGCGTCCCACTCCAGACGCTCGAAGAGCGACGACATCCACGTGCGCAGGAAGAGGACGCCGAGGAGTCCGTAGACGACCGAGGGCACGCCGGCCAGGAGCTCGACGAGGAATTTGAGAGCGAGGCGGGAGCGCTCGCGGCAGACTTCGGAGAGAAACATCGCCGTCCAGAACGCCAGCGGCAGGGCCAGGACGATCGCGATCGCCGAGACGACGGCGGTGCCGTAGAGCATCGCCGCGGCCTCGAACGCCTGCTTACGATAGGCCCAGCGGTTTCCGGTGAAGAATGAAGAGCCTTCGCTGCGGAACGCCTCCAGGCTGCCGGCGAGAAGAAAGAGGAAGATGCCTCCGACGGTAACGACGGTGAGCACCGAGAACGCCATCGCCACGAGGCGGAGCAGGTCCGCGCGTTTTGTGGAGGACAGGCAATCTTGCCTGTCCGGACGGGCAGGATTGCCCGTCCTCCACAGAAGCGGCGAAGTCACTTCGTCACCCCGAGGAATCCGTGCTTTTTCACCAGCTCCTGGCCGCGGGGCGAGAGCATGAAGTCGATGAACGTCTTCGCCTGGCCCGCCGGTGCGCCGTTCGTGACGAGAAAGAGCGGCCGTGACATCGGATACGCGCCGCTGGCGATGTTCGCCGTCGTCGGGTAGACGACGCGGCCGTCGTCGAGCCTGAGGCCGAGAGCCCTGATGCGCGGGTCATCCTCCACCCATGACGACGAGAGCTGCGAGACGGCCCCGCGCGTGGAGATCACTTTCGTGCGCGTCTCCTCGTTCCCGCCGACTTCGGGATGGCTGACTTCCGGCGCGTTATTCGGATTGCCGTACGCCCACGCCGCGAAGACTTCCCAGGTGCCGCGGCCCGGCTCCTTGTTGAAGAAGACGACGCGCCGGTCGGGGCCGCCGGCCTGCTTCCAGTTCCTGATTTTTCCTTCGTAGATGTCGCGGACCTGCCCGCGCGTCAGCGCTTTCACGCCGCCGTCGAACACCTCGGCGGCGACGACGAGGGCCACGGCATCCTCTCCGATCTTCGTCGCGACGAAATTCGTTCTCGGATAGCGGGTGCGGTCCTCCTGCGTGAGCGGCTTGCTGGACATGCCGATCTCGACCGAGCCGTCGCCGATTCCGGAGATGCCGCCGGAGGAGCCGCCCTGCGTGTCGAT
>DATKCA010000098.1:0-39002 GCA_035544675.1 Thermoanaerobaculia bacterium
CGCGGTTCGTGGGACTCCTTCGTGAAATTCGCCTCCTGTAGGCCTCAGGCTCCTGAGGCCTGTGCGCTGAGATCACGGGCAGCTCCATCTCTACGATCTGGTGGGGCGTCGGATGTGCTGCGCCGCACCTCAGGATAGGCATGTCGTTAGCCGCCACGTCGCACCCGTCCGTCGGGTTAAAGGCAAGAACCGCCGGGCAGCCTCGAGAACCGTTACCTATGCGGCCGCGTCGGCTAACTTAGTTAAACTAGCGCGTGCAGCCGACGCGACCCGCGGCAACATCCACGCAGTTGGGCTACGATCTCCCGTGCGGGTCGCGCGGCTGAAGCGCAGGTCCGTTAGGCCGACCGGCGTTCCTGATCCAAACACGATCGCCGTCTTCATGAACTCGCGCGGCCTGGCCTGGCCGCGGGCGCAACATTGGTATAGATGGCTGCCGGAAGAACGACGATCTGTTGTCGTCTGTCCGAGTGCATCCGTTTTCAAGCGGCCTGGCAGGAGGAAACGCGTGCCTCTCGTGGTTCTGTTGAGAGGGGTCAACGTCGGCGGTCACAGGACGTTCCGACCTGCCACGCTCGCCGAACAACTGAAGCACCTTGATGCCGTCAACATCGGCGCGGCGGGGACCTTCGTCATCCGCCAGCCGGTTACACGGTCGCAACTCCGCGCCCAATTTGCGCGAAGGCTGCCCTTTGATACCGAGATCGTGATCTGCCAGGGCCGCGAGATTGTCAGGCTGATATCTCAGAATCCTTTCGCGGGGCAGCACGTGCGACCCGACATCGTCCGCTTTGTGAGCATCCTTTCCAAACGGCGCCGCTCGGCACCGCCGACGCCGATGAGCTTTCCCTCCAGCGGCAAGTGGCTGATGAAGATCCTGATGAGCGACAACCGCTTCGTCGTCGGCGTGTATCGCCGCCATATGAAGGTCATCGGCTATCTCGGAGCGCTCGACCGGCTCTTTGGAGTTCCTGTCACTACGCGCAACTGGAATACCATCACCGCGATCGCCAAGGTGCTCGGAGACGGAGGAACCTGATCGGAAACCTCGCCGACGGCGAAGGGATGCCGTCAACGTGAAACGGACTTCGGCCCGCCAGCTGCTATTCTGACTTCACGTTCATCGAAGCCGCTCACCTGGCAACGTCAGCCGCGGCTGACGCGCGTTTCGTCAGGCCTCCAGAGGAGAATCGCTCATGCCCAACCTGCTGCGAAATGTGCTTGCCCTCCTCGCGGGAATCGCCATTGGCGGAGGTGTCAACATGGCACTCATCACTCTCAGCCCGTCGCTCATTCCTGATCGATGAACGTCGAGCGCACCGCTGAAACTGCATTCACCGCTCAGTTCGAGAGCGAAGAGGAGGTCAGGGATGAGCACCGCACCAATCTCTCCTTCGGCGCCCTCCGCCTGCCGACATCCGAGGGCGTCGCTCTGCACACCGTCCTCCAGGTGACGCTTCGCGGCCCGTGGACGGGAGAGATCGTGGTGCGAGCCACGGTCGTGGCGGGGCTGCCGGATGGGGTCGCCCTGGCCGTGGAGGGAGATCCGGAGGAGATGCTCGCTCGACTGCTGACCAGACCGCCAGAAGCTGCCGCGGACGAAAAGGAATCGGCTGAGAAGAGTCAGAATGCCTGGGATCGCGTGCGGGCACTCTCGCAGATGGAGAAGATCCTCCTGGCGGTGAAGGCGGATCGGACGGAGCGGGCCCTCCTGCTCGCGGACAACGACCCGAGAGTGCTGCTCTCGATCCTGCGCAATCCGCGGCTGACGGTGGACGAAGTGGTGAGGTTGGCCAAGTCGTCGTTCCTGAACTATCAGATCGCCGACGAGATCATGAAGGCGGCCCAGTGGATGGCCAGCATCGACGTACGGGTTGGCCTCATCCACAATCCGAAGACCCCTCAGGCGTTCGCGCTCCGGATCCTGCCGACCCTTCCCGACTCCGAGGTCAAAGCGATCGCACGAGGGGGGATGAACACCGCGCTGAAGCAGGCCGCGCTGCGGCGGCTACAGAGCAAGGGATAGCGCGGTGGCTCAGCGCGAGTCGCGCGCCATCGCCACGAGGACCCGCCGCGCGGCGTCCGACGAGCGCACGTCTTCCGGAAACGCGATGCGAGCTCCCTTCATCCCCTCTTTGGTTTTTACCCTCACCACGAATCCGAGCCGGTCGCAGGCGACCATCTGCGCCTCCTCCGCATCGAGCCCGCCGAAGCGGCGGGTGATGTTGCGCAGCGCCTCGGCGTGATCGCGGTTCATGTGCTCGATGATTCCCGCCGACACGGCGGCGAGAGGATCGACCTCCGCGGTCGCGAACGCGCCGGCCTCGACCCACCCCATCACTCCGAAGCCGCCCACGAAGTAGATCTGCGCGATCTCGAGCTGGAAGAAGGAGAAGTCGGAGAACGAGATCCAGTGACGCGCCGACGGATGGCGCTCCAGATAGGCTTCCCGGAGCGGCTGGCCGCCCTCGTCGATCCGGCGGACGGTTCCGAGCAGAGTGGCGCGCTGAAGGCCGAGAGGATCGGCCTCGCCGCCGCTCTGCATCACCAGCAGGCTGGCTCTCGGATCGGCGAGAAGGTTCTGCGTGTGAATGGCCATGCTGCTGATGAGGAAAAGCGGTGCTCCCTCCGGCCCCAGGGCATACGGCATGACCGAGGCGAAGGGGTAGCCGGGGTGATGCTGGGAGTTGGTTGCGAGCGTGCCGATCCGCTCGCGGTCCATGAGCGTGCGCGCGCGCTCGGCGTGACTCGGTTCCGGCACGGTCTGGGGAGGAGCGGATGAGGCGTGTCGTGTCATCCGCGAAGTATGTCACCACCGCCGCGTCTCCTCACGGAAGGCGCGGCATCGTATTCTGTCGAGCATGACACGCGGACACGGCCGGCTGGCCCTGGCCATCTTCTGGGTCGCGGCGACCGGCTGCGAGTCGGCGCCAACGGCTCCGCGCCATTCCACGCCGGAGCCGCCTGCCGGCGTCGACGAGTCCTTCGAGACTCTCTACGACTCATCGCGAGGACGCGACGTTCCAGTCAAGGTCTACGCTCCGGCCGGCGGCGAGGGGCCGTATCCGGTCATCTTGTTCTCTCACGGTCTCGGCAGCTCCCGGCAGGGCTACGTCTACCTCGGCCGTGAATGGGCCAGCCGCGGCTTCGTGTCGATCCACGTGCAACACACCGCCAGTGACAGCGAGGTCCTGCGAACGGAAGGGCGCTGGGCGATCTATCGAGCGGCCTACGACAGCCGGGAGTATGCGGACCGGCCTCTTGATGTCAGCTTCGTGATCGACGAGATGGAGGCGCGCGCCGGCAGGACCGGCCAGGCCGGGATATGGCGGAAGCTGGATCTCACACGCATCGGCGTCGGTGGACACTCCTACGGCGCGCACACGGCCCTGGTTCTGGTGGGAATGGTCGTGAACTTCCCCGAGGCGGGGAGCCGGAGCTTCCGGGACGAGCGCGTGAAGGCGGCGCTGATCCTCTCGCCGCCCACGATGGACTGGTCGCCGACTCCGAAGGAGTTTGCCGCGATCACAGTGCCGACGATGCACATCAGCGGCACGCGCGACTCCTCCTGGTTCTGGAGGACGACCCTCAGGCATCGGCGGCGGGCCTTCGATTCCATCGGCGGGGCTCCGCGCTACTTCCTGAACATCGACGGCGCCGAGCACCTGACGTTCGCAGACCGGGAGACCATCGCTCTGGCGAAGCGGAACGGGCGGCTGGACCGGACGGATCCTCCGGTGCTGCTCTCGCGCGACTCTGCGCAGCAGCGCCACGTCGATCTCATTCTCGAGTACAGCGGCGCGTTCTGGGAGGCGTATCTCCGCGGCTCGGAGCGGGCCCGGGAATGGCTGCGCTCCGCGCAGCCGGAAGGAGCTGTGATGGAGCGGAGGGAGTGAGAGGAGATACGGCGCTCAGCCGCCGTTGGCCGGGGTGCCGGCAGCGGTGTCCTCGCCAACGGGCGCGCCACCGAGGTCGCAGGCCTTCATGTCGTCGACGGTGGTGGCTTCCCAGAGCGGCACGCCGTTCATGTACGCGGCGCGGCCGAGCATGTGGGCGGCCACGGGCGCCTTGAGCAGAAAGAGGACGATGAGCAGAAACGCGCGGGTCGTCACGCCGGAGTCATTCATGTGCACGGCCAGACCGAGGGCCACGAATCCGACGCCGAGGCTGACGGCTTTGGAGGAGCTGGACATCCGGATGTAGAGGTCCGGCATGCGCACGATGCCCATCGCCGCCAGGAACAGGAACGCGCATCCGGTCAGAAGCAGGGCGGAAGAGAGGATGTTCACCGCATCCTCCTTCGCTCCAGGTATTTGGAGAACGCGACGGTGCCGGCGAAGCCGACGAGGGCCAGGACGATCGCCGCATCGAGGAAGACCGGCAGCGACGTTGCCGCGTCATAGACCAGGATGACCCCGACGGAGATGATGGCCAGCAGGTCGAGAGCGACCACGCGATCGGCGATGGTCGGTCCCTTGACGAGCCGGACGAAGGCCAGCAGCGTGGCGGCACAGAGTATGGCGAAACAGATTGCAATCACGTTCATCGGGTCAGCTCCAGGATGCGCCGCTCGAGACCTTCCTTCACGCTCCGGCGCAACTCGTCGGCGTCGGGCGTGTAGACGGAGTGGATGTACAGGACGGAACGGTCGTCGGCGACGTGCAGCGTCAGTGTGCCGGGCGTCAGCGTGATGAGGTTGGCGAGCAGCGTGATCTCGAAGTCGGTGCGCGCGTCGAGCGGGATGGCCACGATGGCCGGTCGCATGTGATGCGTCGGCGTCAGGACATCGTGAGCCAGCCGCAGATTGGCCTCGATCAGCTCGCGGATGAACACGAGCAGAAGGATCACCGCCCGCCAGGCCTTGTACGTGTAGGCCTCCGCCCCCGTGGCGCGCTGCGTGACGAAGATCGTGGCGAACCCGGCCACGAAGCCGACCACGAGCGTTCCCACGGTCACACGCCCGCTGGCCAGCGCCCAGAACACGGCCAGGACCAGATTGGAGAGGAAGCCCGACGACGCGCTCATCGCAGGACCGCCTCGATGTACGCGTTGCGGTCCAGCATCTGCGCGGCCGCGTCCATGCTGACGTCGAAGAGCCAGCTGGCCCCGAGGCCGATGGCCACGGTCACCGCCGCAAGCGCACCGATGGGGAGCGTCATGCGGAGGTCGACCGACGAGCCGCCGGCGGCCGGCCCCGGTGCAGCCTTCCAGAACACCTCGTTCCAGATCTTCGCCATCGAGAACAGCGTGAAGAAGCCGGTCACGAGGGCCACCGTGACGATGAGGAATTGGCGCGAATCGACGCCGGCGATGATGAGGCCCAGCTTCGCGAAGAAGCCAGACAGCGGCGGGATGCCGGAGAGCGACATCGCCGCGATGAGGAAAAGAGCGCCGAGCAGCGGGTTGGATCGCCACAAGCCGCCCAGATCCTTCAGCTCGTAGGTCCCGCGAAGACGGTGGACGACACCGCTGACGAGAAAGAGGTTGGTCTTCACGACCATGTGGTGGACGATGTAGAAGATCGACGCCGCCAGCGCGAAACGGGTGAAAAGCCCGAGACCCATGATCATGTAGCCGATCTGGCTGATGATGTGGAACGACAGGATCCGCCGCATCTCGTTCTGCGCCACCGCTCCCAGGACGCCGGTGACCATCGTCAGGCCGGCGATCGTCAGGATGAGGTTGTGCGTGAAAGCGATGTCCTGGACGAAGAGGAGCGTGAACACGCGGATCAGCGCGTACACACCGACCTTCGTCAACAGGCCGGCGAAGATCGCCGAGGTGGCGGCCGGCGGGGTGTGATACGAGGCGGGAAGCCAGAAGAAGAGCGGGAACACGGCGGCCTTGATGCCGAATGCCACGAGGAAGAGCATGGCGATCGCGGAGACCAGACCGGACTGACCCACACCTCCCAGGCGCTGCGCCAGCGCGGCCATGTTGAGCATGCCGGTCACGCTGTACAGCAGGCCCACCCCGGCCAGAAACAGCGCGGACGACAAGAGGTTCAGCGTCACGTACTTGAGCGCCGATTCCATCTGGGCCCGCTCGCCGCCGAGCGCCATCAGGACAAAGGACGAGATCAGCATGACCTCGAACCAGACGTAAAGATTGAAGAGATCACCGGTCAGAAATGCGCCGCAGACGCCCATCATCAGGAACGACAGCAGAGGGTAGTAGCCGTACGCCTCGCGTCCTCGATCCATCGACGCCTGTGAATAGATGACCACGGCGAACCAGATGACGGCGGACACGGTCAGCATCAGCGCGCTGAAGAGGTCCGCGACCAGCACGATCCCGAACGGCGCCGGCCACGAGCCGACGTCGATCACGGCGATCCCGTCCGCGCGCACGAGCACGAGCAGCGCGATGGTCGAGCCGGCCAGCGCGGCGGACGTCACCAGGGCGATGGCACGCTGCACGGTCCGCGAGCGCCAGGCCAGCAGCGAGGCCGCGCCCCCGAGCATCGGGATCACGATGGGGAGAGTCAGCAGTGCGTTCATCGCTCGGTCGTCGTCATCTGGTCGAGATCATCAGTCCCGACCGAGTCGTAGGTGCGATGGAAGAGCACGAGCGCAAAGGCCAGCACGCCGAATCCGATGACGATCGCCGTCAGGATGAGCGCCTGCGGCACGGGATCGGCGACGAGCGGCCCCGGCCGCGTCTCGCCGGCGGCGATGATGGGCGGCCCGCCCCGCACCAGCCCACTGGTCGCGGCTACGAAGATGAGCAGGTTCGCCGCATGTCCGATGAGAGCCAGGCCGATGATCAGCTTCACCATGCTGCGGCGCAGCATCATGTAGAGGCCCATCGCGTAAAGCGCGCCGATCACCAGAGGAAGCACGGTGAGCATCAGTGCCGCTCCTCCTCCTCGCCAGTGAGCGATGTAATGATGAGCAGTGACGATCCGACGATGACGAGGTAAACGCCCACGTCGAAGAGAACCGGCGTACCCACCGCGAAGCCGGACTGCTCGGACAGAGGAAGCTTGGCCCAGATGCCCGTCAGGAACTCCCGGCCGCCGACCATGGGCAGGAGGCCGGCCACGAGCGCGAGCATCAGCCCGGTGCCGATCAGGACGCACGGGTCGACCACCAGCGCGCGCCGCGCCGCCGCCGCATCCCACGCGAAGATGTACAGCGCGAACGCCGTCGCCGCAAGCAGACCTCCGGCGAACCCTCCCCCCGGCTGGTTGTGCCCTCGGAACAGCGTGTAGAACGAGAACAGGACCAGCAGCGGAATGAGAAAGCGCGCCGCCGTGCGCAGGATCAGCGAGCTCACGAGCGCCTCCCAGCGGCGGTCGGGCGCAGACGCAGCAGCGCCAGCACGCCGATCGCGGCAACGCCTACGACCGTGATCTCCCCCAGCGTGTCCAGGGCCCGAAAGTCCACCAGGATCACGTTGACGATGTTCCGCCCGTGCGCCTTCTCGAGAGAGTTCGCCCCGTAGAAGCGAGCGAGAGACGGGTCGGCGGCCTCATGGGCCGCGGCGAGCACGAGTCCCGCGATCACCACACCGGTCAGGGCACAGAGCGCGATGTCGCGCCGGCGCTCCGCCGGCGGCGTGAGGATCGCGTACCGCGGCAGCCGGTAGATCACCAGCACGAAGAGAATGACCGTAAGCGTCTCGATGAGGAACTGCGTCATGGCCAGATCGGGCGCGCTGAAGAGGATGTAGAGCAGCGCCACCGAATAGCCGACCGCACCCAGCGCGGCCACCGATCCGAGCCGGGAGCGCGAGCGCACGGCCACCAGCGCTCCGGCCACGATCACGGCCGAGAAGAAGATCTCGTGGAACTGGGTGTCGTTGATGGCGAAGCGGAAGCGGATCCCATCCCCCGCCGCCGTGACCACGAGCAACACCATCGTAACGATGATGAACAGGAGGTAAGAGCGGAGGTAGCCGTTCTGAAGCACGCGCGTCTGCCATCCGGCGTACGACACCGCACCGCGGAGCAGCGCGTTCCACGCCGCCTCCGGACCGAAGCGCGAGATCGCCGCCAGCGCCCCCGCGGCGCGCCGCCACGCGCTGCGCGTGAGAAAGAGGACCACGCCCGCGGCCGTGGCCACCGCGGCCATGATGAGAGGCAGATTGACTCCATGCCAGAGGCTGACGTGCAACCGGGAGGCGCCGGGGTGAATCGCCGCGGCGGCCGGCGCGAGCAGGACGCGCGTGATGCCGTACGGGATCAGCCCGAGTACGACACCGCTTGCCCCGAGCAGCAGCGGCGGCAGCCACATGGCCGGGGAGGGATCATGCCCGCGGACCGACGGGTCAGGCGGACCGAAGAGAGGGCGGAACACCACCAGCGCCGCCGCCGTCGCGAGCAGCATCGAGGTCGTGTAGACCAACCCCTGGAGGAGCGTGCTCCATCCCGCTCCCACCCCGGCCACGGCCAGCACGACCATCTCCTTGCCGGCGAAGCTGAGGACCGGCCCGAACGACACCAGCGACAGCGCTCCGAGAATTGCCGCCGCCGCCGTGAGCGGCATGGAACGCCGCAGACCGCTCAGCCGTTCGACGTCGCGCACGCCGGTCTCGTGGTCGATGATGCCGCCGGCCATGAACAGCGCCGCCTTGTACAGCGCGTGCGCGAAGAGGAAGACCACGGCCGCGTACACGGCCGCCGGCGAGCCGATGCCGATGAGCAGGACGAGGCTACCCAGAGCGCTGACCGTCGAGTAGGCGAGGATCTTCTTGATGTCCGAGGCCAGCACCGCCAGCACCGCCCCGGTGATCATGGTGACCGCGCCGGCGACGCCGAGAAGTGCGACCCACTGCGGCGTCCCGCCCAGCACCGAGAGCAGCCGGGCCAGGAGAAAGACTCCCGCCTTCACCATCGTCGCGGAATGGAGGTAGGCGCTGACCGGGGCGGGCGCCTCCATCGCCGAGGGAAGCCAGAAGTGGAACGGCACCTGCGCGGACTTGGTGAATGCGCCCGCAGCGACGAGCAGCAAAACCGGCAGGTAGTGAGCGTGCGCGCGGATGGCGTCGCCCTGCTGCTGGATCGCAGACAGCTCGAAGCTGCCGGCCATCGAGCCGAGCATGACGAAGCCGGCCAGCATGGCCAAGCCTCCCCCTGCCGTCACGAGCAGCGCCTGAAGGGCGGCGCCGCGCGCCTCGGAGCGCTCGTGATCCATTCCGATCAGGAACCAGGAGGCCAGGCTGGTCAGCTCCCAGAAGATGAACAGCGCGATGAGGTTCTCCGCGGTGACGATCCCGATCATGGCCAGCATGAAGAGCGAGAGCCACCCGAAAAAGCGGGCCTGATCGTCGCGCCCCGCCAGATAGCTCGCGGCGTAGACGTAAACGAGGACGCCGATCGCACTGATCAGCATGCCGAACAGAATCGACAGCCCATCGAGTCGGAACGACAGCGCGAAGCCGAGGGCCTCGGCTCCGAACGGCAGGCCCACCACGCGCGTGCCGCCGCCCGTCGCAGCCAGCCATACAAAAAGCGCCAGCATTCCCAGCGGCAGTGCCGTGAAGGCGGCCGGTGCGCGCGATCTCGCACGCGTGTGGGTCATGGATGTCCCCGGTCGATCGTCAGGCGCGCCAGATCGGTCCGCGTCACGATGCCGACCAGTGCGCCGTCGGCGCCGACCACGGGAAGTGCTCCGACCCGGTGCTCGATCATGAGGCGCGCCGCCGTCCCCAGCTCCTCTTCCGGCCGGATGGTGACGGGCAGCTCGTGCATGACCTCCCAGGCGGGGAGCTGCGCCACTTCCTCATACGCCTCCTCGAGCGATGAGACGTCCACGTATTCATCCTGGAGAGACATGAGAGTGATGTTGGAGGCCGGCGCGTTGCGCGCCTGCGGGACGAGGTCGGCGACGCTGATGACACCGACGACTCTGCGCTGGTCGTCCACCACCGGCACGACGCTGATGCGCCGCTCCATCATGGTGCGGACGACGTCTGCGATGAGGGTGTCTCGGTGGGCGGTGTAAACAGGAGTCGACATCATCGAGGCCACATTCATGCGAACTCTCCCTTTCAGCGCGTTGTCCAGGCGGACACGGACCGCGCGGTGCAACTCAAAAAGTTGTGAGGGGGAACGGAGCGTCAGCTACATCAGGCGGGGCGCCGGCCTCGTTGGAGAACACCTTCCACTGCCGGAGCAGCAATGCTCCGCCTCCTCCGGCAGTGGGGCTCCAGACGGCGCTGGTCATGCGCGGATCATAGCAAGAGGCGAGCCCTTCCGGTACCACGGCAGGATGGATGGAGCGCCGGTGTGCTCACGCATCCAGGTCGAACGGAATCAGAAGCCGGGATCGGGATCGGGATCGGGATCGGGAAAGTCAAAGGCCGGGCTCCGGCATCGTGGCCAGAGACGTGCTACGCAGATACGATGCGAGGCGAAAACGGTGTACTGCCTTGCGCGGAGGCTGGTGATGACCCAGAAGAAAAGTGAACGGTTCCCGGCGTCGCGGCCGCGCGGCAAGAAGCGTCATGCCGGCGCAACGGATGCCGAACGCACGCCGCTGGCGATCCGGGCCAAAGGCATGACGATCTCGAGTGAGCTGGACAACATCGTACGGAAGGGTCTGGCCGGGAAACTCGGCAGGTTCGCCGATCGGATCGAGCGCATCACCGTCCGGTTCGAAGACGTGAACGGACCACGCGGGGGCGTCGACATCGTCTGCCGGGCCAAGGTTGTGCTGAGCAGCCTTCCCAGCGTGGTGGTCGAGGCGCGGGGCCAGACCGATCGTCTGGCTTTCGGCCAGGTCACGGAGGCATTGACCCGCGCGGTTCGCAAGGCACTCGACCGCACCCCGAAGCGGCGGCGCAGACAGGCGCGGGAACGCTCCGATCAGCCGGTCGCTCCTCCCATCGATGTGGTCGTTGACGAGGGGAGCGTCATCGGCCGGCGCGTCGGGCGCGGAGCGGCCAACCTCGCGGCGGCCCTCGACCGGCCGGAGAAGCGGCAGCGCGACATGCCGGTCGATACGTCGGCGCCGGGAGTCAGTGCGACAGACCGCAAGGCCGGTTACGGATCGACGGCCCGGCGGAATACGATGGCCCGCACATCGCGCGCAACCGCCACGCTGGAAGACAGCCGCCAGCCCCGGCCCTCCCGCAAGTCCACGCGAAAGAGCGCCAACCGGGCCAAGAGCGCGACCAGCATTCAGAAGACGGTCGTCGCCGAGACGCGATCGCCGAGCGCCCGGGCCGCGAAACCGAGACGCTGACGCCTGCGCTGGTGACATGCTCGGTCGGGCGATGGTTTTCAACAGCGGTGCGCTCGCTCCTGACCGGGCTGCGAACCGGGTTTCGCGACAGATGCACAAAGTTTCGTCCGGGCGTTGCGGATCGCTGTGGAAAACCGGTGAAATTGTCACAGCACTGCGCATTGATTTTCGAATACGATTCGCTCGCTTCGGATCGGATGCTCTATCGCAGATGTCAACGGAACGAAGCAGCCGAGATTGACGCGATAGGTCAACAAGGCAAATGCGGCGCGGATGCCCCTTTGCGGATGTCAACGTGCCGAGAATGGCCCAGGGAAGCGAAGGTTCCCTGGGCTTTCTTGTTTTTGCTCGATGCCGCTCCGAACGGCAGACGCCGCGCCTCGACCACCGCTTGAATGGAGCGGCGGACCTGGAGTGGAGGACAGGCAATCCTGCCTGTCCAGCCGAGGACAGACAGGATTGTCTGTCCTCCACAGAAGCGGGGGGCCGCGGGTGGGGACACCGGCGCTCCATTCCGTGATGAACAGAGGCTCACAGGTACGGCGTGAACAGCCGGGCCAGACCGTCGCGGATGCGCACCGGCAGGCGGCGCGAGTCCATCTCCGCCAGGGTGATCTCCCGCCCCTGACGCTGCCTCTGGTCGATCAACAGGCCGGCGCCGCGCGCCAGCTCCTCCCCCAACACCTCGACGTTCAGCTCGAAGTTGAGGCGGAGACTCCGCGCGTCCCAGTTCGACGATCCGAACAGCGTCCAGATCCCATCGACCGTGAAGAGTTTGCTGTGGTCGAAGGGAGGGGGCGTGAACCAGACCCGGCAGCCTTTCTCCAGCACCTGCCAGAGCAAAGCGTTGGAGGCCCACTTCACCACGCGATGGTCGAGAGTCCCGGGGATGAGGATCTCCACCGCCACTCCGCGCAGCGCGGCAACGTTCAAGGCCGTGATCAGGGACATGTCGGGGAGAAAGTACGGCGTGACGATGCGGATGGAGCGGCGGGCCATGGCGATGGCGCCGAGGATCAGCCAGCGGCTGCGCTCGAAACTCTCATCCGGTCCGTCGGCCACGGCGCGAGCAGCCGCTCCGGCGGGCAGCGGCACGAGCTGTGGCGCGGGCTCGATCCGCTGACCGGTGGCGAAGAGCCAGTCGGCGGCGAACGTGCGATGCAGCTCCGTGACCAGCGGCCCCTCGATCTCGAACTGGACGTCATGGACCGGCTGACCGGTGCCGTAGTCCTCCGAGATGTTCATTCCGCCCGTGAACGCGACCTCTTCGTCGATGATGGTCAGCTTCCGGTGGTTTCGCAGATTGATCGAGAGAATCCCGCCGGGAAGGCCTGGGGGAAGGAAACGGGTCATGCCGATCCCATGGCCGGCCAGCGCCTCCGCTACCGACCGCCCTCCGCGCGATCCGACCGCATCGACGAGCACACGCACCGTCACGCCCCGGGCCTTCGCCGCCGCCAGGGCATCGACGAAGCGCCGGCCCACCCTGTCGTAATCGAAGATGTAGGTCAGGATCGAGACGCTCCGCGCGGCCGCATCGATCTTCGCGAGCATCGCCGCAAACGCGCGCTCCCCGCCGTCGAGGGTCTCCACGCGGTTGCCCGGCACGAGCCGGTTGCCGCAGACGCGATCGCCCAGCAGCGCGTGGTTGACCAGCTGTTCGTGCTCCTCCGCGATGGATGGCCGCGACCCCGCTCTGGCATCACCCGTCATCGCCGGCCCGCGAAGGGAGGAGGCGCTGCGGCGGATACGATTCACGCCGAACAATAGATAGATGAGAGGACCGACGTACGGAGCGACGAAGATGAAACCGGCCCAGCCGATCGCCGCCCGGACGTCGCGTTTGTAGAGGATGGCGTGCAGGGCCGTGGTCACGGCGATGGCACAGGCGCCGAAGACCGCGACGGTCAGGACGAGGTCAGGCCACACGTTTCTTGATCTCGTCGTGCAGCCGTTCCGCGTCTTCCCGCCGGCAGAGCTGCGTGCCCGGCGTCATGACCGCGGCGGCGCCGGCGGCGATTCCGAAGAGCGCCGCCTCCTCGATGGTCGCTCCGCCATCGAGGGCCAGAACCATGCCTCCCACCATGCTGTCGCCCGCGCCGACGCGGCTCACCACGGGAACCGTCGGCGCGACGATGCGCCGGCTGCCCCGCTCGGTGGCCACGATCGCCCCTCCCGCGCCCATCGAGATCACCACCCCGTGCGTCCGTCCCGCGGCCACGAGCGACGCGGCCGCTCGGTCTCGCTGTTGACATCGATGCCTGGATTCATCGTGAGAGTGACAATCGCGGTCATTCGACACCTCTGGGAGAGCCTATCGCAGCTTCGTGGCGTGGAGCGCCGCCGGCCCGGCGGCGCTTTCCGTCAGATGCCGCCGAGTCGGCGGCGCTCCACGCCACATCACATCCTCATGTGACAACCGTCGTCCTCACCGGTGACCGTCGACTGCAGCCTCCTCCCTCGCACATCTATACAGTGAACCCGATCGTTGCATCAGGAGGCACCCATGTCGCGTTTCCGGACCCTAGTCCCGTTCCTGCTTCTGGTCGTCATCGCTCTTCCCCTCACCGCCGATGGACCGGCGATCTACAAGGCCAAGTGCGCGGTCTGCCACGGTCCCGACGGCAAAGGGAACACCGCGATGGGAAAGAAGCTCAACATCCGGCCGTTCGACTCACCGGAGGTGCAGAAGCAGACGGACGCCGAGCTTCTGGCGATCTCCAAAAAGGGCAAGAACAAGATGCCCGCCTACGAAGGGAAGATCGCTGACGGCGACCTGAAAGCCGTCGTCGCTCACATCCGCGCGCTGGCGAAAAAGTAGGACGACAGCAATGGACTCGCTGGCCCGGGAATCCCGCTTCGACCGGCGCAAGCTGCTGAACTGGTTCCTCGGTACGTCGTTCGGCGCGCTGCTGGTCTCGATCGTCTATCCGGTGGTCCGCTTCGTGACCCCGCCGCGAATCGCCGAGGCGAGCATGAATGAGGTGGAGGCCGGGCTGGCGGAGGATCCGGGGCTCATCGAGAAGGGCTTCAAGATCGTACGCTTCGGCGCCGATCCGGTGATCCTCGTGCGGACCGCCGATGCGAAGTTCTACGCGTACTCGGCGACCTGCACGCATCTGGACTGCATCGTCGGATTTCAGAAGGAGCACAGCCGGATCTGGTGCCACTGCCACGGCGGCGGATACGACCTGGCCGGGCGCAACGTCATCGGGCCGCCGCCCCGTCCGCTGACCGCGTACAAGGTGAACCTCGTGGAGAAAGCGCCGGGGAGCTCCACCATCGTCATCTCGAAGGCCTGAGTCATGAACGCAGTGATCGAACGCGTGTCGTCATGGACCGATGACCGGCTGGGAATCTCGAAGCTGAGGGAGCTGGCGTCACACAAGACCGTCCCGATGCACCGCTACAGCGTCTTCTACTACCTCGGCGGCATGACGCTGTTCTTCTTCTTCATCCAGGTGTTCACCGGCGTGATGCTCATGCTGTACTACCGGCCCGGGGCGGACGAGGCGTTCGAATCGGTCGAGTTCATCATGACCACGGTGCCCTTCGGGTGGCTGATCCGCTCCATTCACTCGTGGTCGGCCAACCTGATGGTGTTCTTCACGGTGGCGCATCTGATCAGCGTCTTCTTCATGAAGGCATACCGTCCGCCGCGCGAGCTGACATGGATCACCGGTGTTCTGCTCCTCTTCCTGATCCTCGGGTTTGGCTTCTCGGGATATCTGCTGCCTTGGAACCAGCTGGCGTTCTTCGCCACGAAGGTCGGGACCGACATCGCCGGCGCGGTGCCGCTGCTCGGTGAGTGGATGGTGCGTTTCCTGCGCGGCGGCGACCGCGTGTCGGGCGCGACGCTTTCGCGTTTCTACGGCTGGCACGTTGCGGTCCTCCCGGCGCTGACGTTCGGCGTCCTGCTCGCCCACCTCGTGCTCGTGCAGGTGAAGGGGATGAGCGTTCCGAGAGTCTGCGAGGAAGAGGCAAAGCGCCGTGTGCCGATGAAGTTCTTCCCTCACTTCGCACTGCGCGACCTCTCCGGATGGATCTTCGCCCTCGGAGTGCTGGCTGCGCTCGGCGCGCTGCTTCCGTGGGAGCTCGGCGAGAAAGCCGATCTTTTCGCCCCCGCTTACGAGGATATCCGTCCGGAGTGGTACTTCGTCTTCATGTTCCAGACGCTGAAGCTCGTCCCGGGCGGCGAGATCTTCGGCGTGGAGTACGAGGCCATCCCTCTTCTTCTCTTCGGCCTCGGCGGAGCGGTTCTGCTGTTCGTGCCGTTCCTCGACCGGCGCGGCGCGCGCGAGGGCAAGAGCCCGCTGTGGACGATCGCCGGTGTGCTGGCCATCGTCTTCGCCGTGGTGATGACCTGCTGGGGCTACAACTCGCTCGTACCGTTGTACGCCGTGCTGGCCAGCGTGGTGCTGCTGCTGCTGTTCGCGTTCATTACGCGAGGTCCGCGGGGATCGGAGCCGCCGCCGGCAATCGTTTTTCTTCTCGCACTCCTGGCCACATCCGCCGGCGCCGCACCACAGACGTCCTGCACGGCCTGTCACGGCAGCGATCTCTTCGACGCCAGGGCGCAGGCCACAGTGCACGCATACTCCGGAGACGTGCACGCGGCGGTCGGGCTGTCCTGCCACGATTGTCACGGCGGGAATCCTGATGTGGGGCTGTCGGACGATATGGCGGCGGCGATGGATCCCGGCTTCAAGGCCAACCCGTACGCCGGGACGCCGGAGCGCGGCGCGATTCCCGAGTTCTGCGGCCGCTGCCACTCCTCGGCGGAGTTCATGCGCCGCTTCAACCCCGCCGCCCGCGTCGACCAGGTGACCGAGTACTGGTCCAGCCATCACGGCCGTGGGCTCCGCAGCGGCGACACGAACGTGGCCACGTGCATCGACTGCCATTCCGTGCACGACATCAAGCGGCGCACGCAGCCCGACTCGCCCGTGCATCCGACGCACGTCGCCGAGACCTGCAGCCGCTGTCACTCGAACGCGAAGCTGATGAGCGCGTACCGCGACGATGCGGGACGGCCTCTTCCCACCGATCAGTACGCGCGCTGGCGCGTGAGCGTGCACGCCAGGGCACTCCTCGAGAAGAGCGACATGGCCGCGCCGACATGCAACGACTGCCACGGCAATCACGGCGCGACCCCGCCGGGCGTGGAGAGCGTCAGCTTCGTCTGCGGGCAGTGTCATGGACGCGAGGCCGAGCTGTTCCGCGCCAGCAACAAACACGATCAGTGGACCGCGCACAACGAGCTGATGGCCGGCTCGGAGTGCAGCGAGTGTCACGACGGGAAGCGCGCCGCGATTCGCATGGCGCATTTCAGCGAGTGTGTCAGCTGTCACGAGAACCACGGCGTGCTCCGGCCGACCGTGGCCATGCTCAGCGCTCTCCCCGAGACGCCGTGCGCGTTCTGCCACGAGGGCGTGGGGCCGCTGTCCCATCGCGTGGCGGAGCCCGAGGCGAAGGCGACGAACTATGCGAACCAGCGCAAGGCCCTGATGGCCGTGGCCGCGCGCATGGGCGTAGAAGGGGACCGGCGCTTCGACTGGCTCGTCGACCAGGCCCAGGAGCTTCCGCAGCATCTGATGAGAGTCCGCGAAGGCGAGCCGAACCGGCTGCGCCCCGAGTTCGCCCGTCTCTTCGAGAAGTTCCGCATCGGCAAGACTCACTACACCTTCCGCGACGAGTTGGCCGGGACCGAGTTCGAAGTGGCGGTGCGCCGCTGCAACGACTGTCATGAAACGGACGACATCGGACACACCAATGCCGCCGCCTACCTCGACGCCACCCGCAGCCTCACCACCATGATCGCGCGGTCGGAGCGGATCCTGCTCGCCGCGCAGCGCGGCGGCGTCGAGGTCCGCCAGGCCCGCAGCGAGCTGGATGCCGCCGTCGACTCGCAGATCGAGCTCGAGACGCTCGTCCATACTTTCGCCGCGCCGCCGGTTCAGGCCAAGCAGAAGGAAGGGCTGCAGCACGCGGAAGCGGCGCTGCTGGCCGGCCAGAGCTCACTCGAGGAGCTGCTGTTCCGGCGCAAAGGCCTCTTCTTCGCCCTCGGCGTGATCGTGCTCGCGCTCATCGCCCTGGCGCTGAAAATCCGCACGTTGTAAGGACGAACGATCCTTCCCGAGCCCGTGCCCGTGCCCGTGCCCGGCTTTTCATCCCCGGCGATTTCAACAGCGCGCGTTCCCCTCCTCCCCGCATCGGCTCTCACTCTTTTGAACGACTGCACAAATTCATGCGCGCGACCTGCGGATGACTGCGGAAAACCGATGAAACTGTGACAGCGAAAATCGTTGCACTTCGCATAGACTTCGCCTGCTTCGAATCGGACGCTCTATCGCAGATGTCAACGGAGCGAAGCAGCTGAGAATGATGCGATAGGTCATCGAGGCAAATGCGATGCGGATGCCCCTTTGCGGATGTCAACGCGTCGAGAACGGCCCTGGGAAGGCATAGGCTTCCCGGGGCCACTTTTTTTTGAGGCCGCTTTTTCCCGCCCGGCTTTTCATTCCCTGTCGCATCTGCACTACTCTTACCGGTCAGCAACCCCCACCAAACGACAGGAGCGGTCAGCGAATGGCGGAGACGGCAAAGGGATTCCGTTCCACTGGAATCGCCACGGAGGGCGATTCCCCTCAGAGCGAACCATGCGTCATGGTCATTTTCGGAGGGTCGGGCGATGTGACCAAGCGCCTCCTCGTACCGGCCCTCTACAACCTCGCCTGCGACGGTCTGCTGAGCGAGAACTTCGCGGTCCTGGGCGTCGGTCGAAGCGAGCTCTCTGACAAAGACTTTCGCGAGAAGATGGGAGGCAAGGCCGAGGGGCTGCAGGCGTTCCACACGCGCAAGGAGTTCGACCAGGCCGCTGCCGGCCACCTCGTCGAGCGCATGTATTTCCAGAGCGCGAACATCGACGTCGCCGACTTCAAAAAGCTGAAGCAGAGAGTGGAAGAGCTCGGTGCGAAGCATGGAAGCGGAGGGAACATCCTCTTCTACTTCGCCATGGCTCCGCGGTTCTTCGGGCCTCTCTGCAACACGCTCTACGAAGCGGGGTTCCTGGAAGGGCCGGGCTGGAAGCGCGCCATCGTGGAGAAGCCGTTCGGCACCGACCTCACCTCGGCCCGTGCTCTCAACAAAGAGATCCTCGCTCACTGGCGCGAGGATCAGATCTACCGCGTCGACCATTATCTCGGGAAGGAGACCGTCCAGAACCTGCTGGCGTTCCGATTCACCAACGGCATGTTCGAGCCGCTGTGGAACCGCAATCACATCGACAACATCCAGTTCAACGTCTGCGAGTCCGTCGACGTGCAGGGGCGAGGCGGCTACTACGACAGCTCCGGCGTGCTGCGCGACATGATGCAGAACCACATGTTCCAGATGCTGGCCTACCTCTGCATGGAGGCGCCCGGCTCCTTCACCGCGGAGTCGATCCGCAACGAGAAGGCCAAGGTCCTCGAGTCCGTGCGCATCTACGAGCGGGACGAAGTGCCCGACCACGTCGTCCGCGGCCAGTACGGACCCTCCTACGATGAGAACGGCAAGGTCGCCAAGCCCGGATACCGGCAGGAGAAGGACGTCGATCCGAATTCGAGCACCGAGACGTTCGCCGCGGCCAGGCTCTTCATCGACAACTGGCGCTGGCAGGGCGTGCCGATCTATCTGCGGTCAGGCAAAGCGTTGTGGAAGCGCGGAACCGAGATCGTCGTCGAGTTCAAGAAAGCGCCCGAGGCGATTTTCCGTGGCACGTCCGTGGAGGAGCTGGAGCCGAACCGGCTCCTCTTCCACATCCAGCCGTATCAGGGCATCGAGCTGCTGTTTCAGGCCAAGACGCCCGGACCGACGCTGCAGCTGCAGGAAGTCGACATGCGTTTCAGCTACGGCGACGCGTTTCGCGCCTCGCGCTACACCGGTTACGAGGTCATGATCTATTCGTGCACGCGCGGCGATGCCACGCTGTTCTCGCGGGGCGACCTCGTCGACGCGGCCTGGCGGATTGCCCAGCCGATCATGGACTACTGGAACGCCAATCCCGCCGGCCAGAGGTTCCCCAACTACATGCGCAACACCTGGGGCCCGCCCGAAGCCAGCGACCTCATCGAACGCGACGGGCGGAGCTGGTTCGAAGTCGTCACTCCGGAGGTCCTGGAGAAGTCACCGATGTTTGCGGGTGCGGATCCGCTGCTGCTGCATTCGGTCATCATGGCTCTCCGCTCCTTCTCTGCCGAAGCGGGAGAGACGATCATCAAGCTCGGCGACATGGCCAAGGAGATGTACCTCATCTCGCGCGGTCAGGTGGACGTGAAGGATCGATCCGGAAAGGTGGTCCGGACGCTGAAGGACGGCGATTTCTTCGGCGAGATCGGCCTTCTGATGTCGACGCCGCGCACCGCCACGGTCGTGGCCAAGACGCAGTGCGACCTCTTCGTGCTGAAGAGGGCCGACTTCAGCCGCATCCTCCGGGACCACCGCCAGTTCGCCGACACGATGACCACGGTGGCCAAGGAGCGCTACGACCTTGCCGTCTCCAGCGCGGATCTGATGGCCGAATAGACCGATGTCTCATCTCACACCGGAGCAGCTGGAGGATTACAAAGAGCGCCTGCTGACGGCGAAGGCGTCCGCCGGGGGCCTTCTCGGTCGTACGGTTGGGGACGAGAAGCCGGTGCAGGCGGCCGGGTCGACCATCGGACGGCTGAGCCGCATGGACGCGATCCAGGTGCAGGCCATGGCCCAGATGAGCCGCCGCCAGCTCGACATCCGCCTGCAACAGATCGAAGCGGCGCTGGCGGCATTGGATGCAGGCAACTACGGACGATGCCGGCAGTGCAAGGAGCCGATCAGCCTGCAGCGACTGGAGGCCCTTCCCGAGGCGCCGTTGTGCATGGAATGCCAGGAGGCGCTCGAGTCGTAGCGCCCCAGGGAGATTTGGAGCGCGGGTGTCCTCACCCGCGCCCTGGACCTGAAGTGGAGGACAGGCAATCCTGCCTGTCCAGCCGAGGACAGACAGGATTGTCTGTCCTCCACAGAAGCGGGCGGCGGCGGTGAGGACACCGCCGCTCCATTCCAGCGAAGTTTTGGTTGCGGCTCCGCGGTGGAGTGGCTTTCCGCCGGGCGGTGCATACAATCGCCCCATCAGCCTGCGCCATCCCGTGCCGCCCCTGCTCGTCCGCCTCGGCCTTCACCGGCCGGAGCTGCGGGCGTGGGCGATGTACGACTGGGCCATCTCACCTGTCCAGACCACGGTCATGGTGGCGGTCTTCCCGATCTACTACATCCGCGTGGCCGGCGCGGACGCAGGGGGCAGCAAAGCGAGCCAGTGGTGGGCGCTGTCGAATGGAATCGCCATCGCCATCGTGGCCCTTCTCTCCCCGATCCTCGGGGCGATTGCCGACTATGCCGCGATCAAGAAGCGGATGCTGGCCGCAGCGATGTCGGTCGGGGTGGCCGCATGCGCGGCGATGTTCTTCGTCGGGCAGGGCGATCTCGTGCTGGCGTCGACGCTCTTCATCCTGGCCGTGATCGGCTCCGCGGGCGCCTTGGTCTTCTACGATGCGCTGCTGCCCCACATCGCGTCGGAGAACGAGGTCGATCGCGTTTCCACCGGCGCGTTCGCGGTCGGCTACCTCGGCGGCGGCGCGATGCTGGCGCTGAACCTCGCCCTCATTCTGAAGCCGGCCTGGTTCGGCCTGGGGACGGCCGACGCCACGCTTCCGGTGCGCCTGTCGCTCGCGTCCGCGGCGGTCTGGTGGGTGTTGTTCTCCATTCCTCTGTTCCGCCGCGTCCGCGAGCCGCAGCGCAGGCTGGAGGAAGACGAAGACACAGGCCAGAATCCCGTGCGCGTCGCGTTCACGCGGCTGGTCGAGACCTTCCAGGAGCTGCGCGGCTACAAGCACGCCTTTCTGATGCTGCTGGCCTTTCTGATCTACAGCGACGGCATCTCCACGATCCAGAAGATGGCGGCGGCGTACGGAACGGAGCTGGGAATCGCGCAGGAATCCGTCATCGCCGCCATCCTCATCGTGCAGTTCGTGGGCATTCCGGCAACGTTTCTGTTCGGAAGCCTGGCCGGGCGCATCGGCGCGAAGCGCGCCATCTTCGCCGGACTGCTGGTCTACCTCGTGATCAGCGTGGTCGGCTATTTCATGCGCACGGCCACGCACTTCTTCATCCTGGCCGCACTGGTCGGGCTGGTGCAGGGAGGAACGCAGGCGCTGAGCCGCTCCCTGTTCGCGACGCTCATTCCCCGTCACAAATCAGGTGAGTTCTTCGGGTTCTACAGCGTGTTCAACAAGTTCGCCGGCATCTTCGGTCCGTTTCTCTTCGCGGGGATCATCGGCGCCACCGGCTCGAGCAGGAATGCCATCCTGGCCGTGATCGTGTTCTTCATCGCCGGCGGATTCCTCCTGACGTTCGTCGACGTCAAGGAAGGCGAGCGCTCGGCCCGGGCGGCCGAGCAGGCCACGCACGTCGTGTAGAGGACTCCTCTGCACGGAGCCCGCTTCAACGGGCCGTCAGTGGCGCATCCCGCCCGCGGCGTACTGATGCTGCTGTCCGCCCACACCGAGAGCGTCCGCGCACGACGCGACGCTGTCGACGAGTTCGCGGATGTCGAACGGTTTATGCACCAGACGGCAGATGTCGTGCGTCCTCGACAGATTCCCGAGCACCTTCCTCGATGCGGCGGTGAGGATGATGACGTGCTGGAGCCATGAGATTTTCGTCGCTTCGATCCATTTCAGGACGTCGAATCCGGACATTCCCGGCAGCATCAGATCGAGGACGAGCAGGTCCGGCAGCTCTGTGCGCAGCAGCTCGAGCGCGGCGTCGCCGTCGGCCGCCGTGGTCACGAGCCAGCCCTCGCGCTGAAAGATCAGCACCAGGAGACGCTGGAGGGCGCGATCGCTGTCGACGACCAGAACCCGGAGAGGTCGATCCGTGGACGTGACTGCCATGAGAGAACGGAGAGTACGGCTGAGCCGCCGTCCGCGTCTGTACTGCAGCGCTCACTCCGCTGGAAATTCCGATTTGAGCGCGTTTCAGTGAGGCGGGGCGCCGCCGTTGGGGACACCGAGGAGACGGCCGTATTCCTCTTTGACGACCAGGTAGCACTCGCAGGAAACGGCTTCCAGACCGCGACCGTCGATGATGTCGGTCAGACCGCGGCGCTGCGTGATCAGGTTGCGTTTCTCCAGGGTGCGCGACACTTTGTTCACGCTGGCCCGCCGCACACCGAGCATGTCGCCGGCGAACTCCTGCGTCAGCTGCAGCTGCTCGGACTGGATGCGGTCGCGTACTTCCAGCAGCCATCGCGCGTACCTCTGCTCTGCCGTATGCAGCCGGTTGCAGGCCGTGTTCTGTGAGATCTGGGCCAGCATGGCCTGCGTGTACTTCAGCAGCACGTCGCGAACGTCGCGATTGTGATCGAACTCCCTCTTGAGCTCCGCCGCCGGCATCCGCACCGCCGTTCCCGGGATCTGGACCTCGTATTCGGTCTGGGTCGTCTCCCGTCCACCCATGAAGGCGTTGATGCCCGCCACTTCGCGATTGCCGATCACTCCGGTCTCTGCCGTTTTTCCCGACTGCATGGTGACGGTGATCGAGATCATGCAATCGAGGGGGAAGTAGAGCTCGCGAATGACCTCACCGGCTTTGTGCAGCACACGGCCATTGGTCAGTGCGAGCGTTTCGCACTGCCGTTCCAGCCGCGCAAACACATCCCGCGGCAACGCGTCGAGCAGGCGGTTGGTCTTCCGCATACCTTCAGTGGCTTGCGTCGGACCGTCGATCCGAGGCTCGAAATTATATCGCAACAGGCCGCGGGCAAGAGGCCTCGGGCCTCGGGCCTCGGGCCTCGGGGGAACGGTCCTGATGTGGCCGGTCGTCCCGTGCCCGTGCCCGAGCCCGTGCCCGAGCCCGGCCTTTGACTCTCGTGGTTTCGAGCGCCGGCCGCCGCGATTCACAGCGGCGAGCCCGCCCTCCGCGACTCGAAAACCGTGGAGCGCCGCCGTCCTGAAGCGGCGCTCCACCCGTCGCGTGAAACTAGAACTTGAAGCCCAGCGAGAGGCGGTACGTCCGCGGCAGCTGATAGTCCGTGGGACCCGTGGCCGTTCCGAAGCTGCTCGCCTTCTGCCAGTGGGCGCCCATGGCCCGGCAATCGGCGGCAGCCGCGCCCTGCGGGCACTCCACCGGTGTCTCGTTGAACGGATCGAACGTAGCCAGGTGACCCGCGTTGAACGCGGTGAGCACGCCCGTCCGGGCGGCGACCTGCGCGTTCTCGTTGAACACGTTGATGATGTCGGCCTGGGCGAAGAAACTCGCCTGCCGGATCGGCAAGCTGTAGTTCAGACCGAGGTCTGTCGCCGTGACGGTCTCGAACCGGAACGCCCCGCGGTCGCTGAAGAAGTAGGCGAATCCCCCCGCCGAGGCCGCTGCTGCATTGATGTAGCCGGGGTCGGGAACGCCGGAACCGATCGGGTCGATCGTTCCAACGGCCGAGTAGGACGTGCCGGAGTCGAACCGCTCCAGAAGGCTGAAGTTGAAGCGGCCCACCCGCGTGGGCAGATCGTAGGTGGCCCAGGCCCGGGCCTTGTGCCGCTGATCCTGCGTCAGAGCGCCGATGGGGTTCTGACGCGCGTAACCGGCGATCTCCGGGTAGTAGTTGTTCCCGACGTCGCCGACGGGTCCGGAGTTCCGCGTCTCCGGCGTCGAATTGCCGCGGAGTCTCGACCAGGTGTAGTTCGCAGCCAGGTCGAAGCGCGGCGTGATGCGCATCCCGCCCTGCAGGATCACGGCGCGATACGTGCGCTCCAGATCGTCGCTGTTGGTGAGGAGGCCGCGATCGACGTCCGATCCGATGAGCGGATCGAACACCGTGCCGGTACCGAGGTTCAGGACGTTCTCGTAGAAGTCGTTCCACTTGCGATCCTGATAATCGAGGCGCACGAAGCCGGTGCGACCGATCTGCGACGACACGCCGAATGCGATCTCGTCGACGCCGGGCGACTCGAGCGAGCCCTGGATCTGGGTGGCCACGCCGTTGGTGCCGCCGCCCAGCAGGAACCCTCCCGCGCCGAGGAAGTTGCGGTTGTCGACGCCCCCGGTGCTGTTGAACCAGTCGAAGACCGACCTCACGAACTGGTCGTGCGGAGCGGTTACCGGCGGACCTGCATAGAGCCAGTACAGGAGCGAGGGCGAACCGGCCGGCGAGGAAGCGTCGGCGATGTTGCCGGCCTGGATCTGCGAGGCGTACTGGCTGTAGCTGGCGTTGAGCCGCAGCCGGCCGTTGCCGGACACGTCGTACGTGAGGCCGAGGCGCGGGCTGATCTTGGAGTCGTCGGCGACCTTCTTGCCGGCGCTGTCGGTCGCGTCGTTCTTGTCATAACGGACGCCCAGGTTGAGGCTCAGGCGGCCGTTGACGTCCCACTTGTCGTTCACGAACAGGCTGTCCGTGGCCAGGTCGTTCGGACGGGCGTCCTGCAGAATCGGCCACCACACGATCAGAGCCGCGCCCGGGCTGGCGGTCTCGAGGACGGAGCCGTCGGCGCCGCGAACGGGAGAGCTGAAGTTGTAGATGAGGAAATCGCTGCCCGACTGGTGGTTGTTCGACAGGATCGAGTTCGCATAGTGCTCCACGCCGGCCACGATGTTGTGAGTGCCCATGCTCGACGTCGACAGGAAGTAATGCGGCTTGATGCCGAAGGTCTCCGACTCCCGGACCTCCTCGCCGCAGCTCGAGCAGAAGAAGCTCGCTCCGCTGACGGTGCCGTTGAGGAAGTCGTAAGTGGGAGTGGCCGAGAAGACGTCACCCGTCACCCCTCCTGAGCCGCGGAACTTCAGGGAGCTCATCGACCAGAACCCTTCCAGGAGAAGGTTGTTGGTGAAGATCCCGTTGTAATTCACGCTGTAGAGGTCCTGAGGCTGATCCTCTTCCTCGGACAGCGAGGCGTCATCCCAGCATGCCGCCGCCAGGCAGCGGTCGGTGATCGTCGCCGACAGTTTCAGGGCTGAGCCCATCAGCGAGTGCCGCGGCGTGAGCTGCCCTGTCAGCTTCGCTTCGATGCGACGCTGTTCCGACTGCGTGTTGAACGACTGCGTGCTCTCCTCGAAGAAACCCTGCGTGCTCCGGTTCTGATAGCGGCCGGCCGCGAAGAACCAGAGGCGGTCGGTGATCAGCTTGCCGCCGAACGTCCCTTCCCAGGTCTGCGAGACCTTGTCGAGAAGCTCCTCGTCCAGCGGAGTGCTCTCCGCCCACGCGGCGTTTGTCAGGCTGTCGCGAAGCGATCCGCTGAACTCGTTCCCGCCCGACTTCGAGATGGCGCTGACCACGCCGCCCGTGAAACGGCCGTACTCGGCGGAGATGCCGCCCGTGAGGACGGTCGTCTCCTGCAGCGCGTCTTCGATGAAGAGGTCCAGCGGCTGTCCGCGCAGCACTTCGTTGACGGGCGTTCCGTTGATATAGAAGGTGCTGTCGAACGACGCCGCGCCCGAGATGGTCGTGGCATTGGCCGGGCCGTTCGTGTTCGTTCCCGGCGCCAGCGTCACGGTGCCCAGAAGAGTGCGCGGGATGGGCAGGTTCTCGACCGTGGCAGCCTGAATGTTCGACTCGATGGTCGTCGTCTCGACCACTGACGGCGCACTGGCCGTCACCGTGATGGCCTCGGCCAGCTGCGAAAGCGACATGACCGCGTCCGCTCTGGCCGTGCCGGCCAGCGTCACGTTGACGCGACGCTTCACGGACTGCATCCCTTCCAGCACGAAGTCGGCGGTGTATTCGCCCGGCGGCAGCGCCGCGAAGTTGTAGCTGCCGTTGACGTCGGTCTCGGTCGTCCTCGTTCCCTGCAGGGACGGTGACGAAACGGTGACGCGGACTCCCGGCAATCCGTTGCCGTCCTGGGTGACGATTCCGATCAGCTGTCCGCTCTGCGTCTGGGCGCCGAGATGTCCCGGTGCCACGATCGCCACGAGCAGCATGAGCCTGACGAGAGTGCGTGTTGCTGTCCTGATTCGATTCATAGAGTCGTTTCCTCCACAGTTGACACAGGTCCTTCGCAATCGCGCTGCCGCGGACCCTCGCGCGATCCGGCCCTGGGACGGAAGGCCTCCGGAGCAAACCGGGACACCATCACAACGTGACGGGCGCTCGCCGGCTGGGGATGGACATCGGAGGAGTGAGGGGGCTTTGAGAAGCGCGCACGTTCAAAAAACGAGATTCCGCGTTCAACAGGTTGGCGAGGACGGCGTCATTCCGCGCCGAGGAGCGACTCGAGGCGCTCCTTCACGGCATATGGAACGACGATGGAGATGCCGCCGGTGAGGATCACGGCGTAACGGCCGCGGCTCTCACGCCGGATCTCGACCACGTGCTCGAGGTTGATGATCGTCGATCGCTGGATGCGGAAGAACCCGTGCTGCTGGAGGCGCTGCTGGAGTGATGAGAGCAGCTCGCGCACCGTGAAGTCCGCGCCGGAAAGGTAGATGTGACTGTAGTTTCGGCGAGCCTGGATCCAGATCACTTCGCTGAGATGAGGATAAAACGTGCTCTCGCCGGAGCGGAATGCGCAACGCGCGCGCGCCGGCGGGATCGCGGTCTCGCGGCGGTGCGGGGTGAATTCGGCGACGTTGTCCAGGGCGGTGCGAGGGGCAGCCATCGGACGTTCCATGTGCAATTTTCGGGGAGCGGACCCGGCGCCGCTGACAACTTCCTGGAACGAGACACGCCGCCGTTACGTTTCTGTGGAGAAGTGGAGCGCGCCGGGGCCCCGGGACGCGATCACGTGACGATCATCGTGACCGCTCCAGGTCGTGCCATGATGCGCGCATGCCGCGGCTTCGCGACGTCCTCCTGGCCGCCATCGTAGCGGTGCTCGCTGCAGCGCCGTCGTCCGCCGCCGAGCGGACGCTCTACTGGAGCGGGCTCGACGTCGAGGCGTTGCTCGACGCCGGCGGGATCCTGCACGTCACCGAGAAGCAGACCATGGTCTTCGACGGAGCGTGGAACGGCGCGGAGCGGTCCTTCAACGTGCAGCCCGGCCAGACGCTGCGCCTGGTGGCCCTGGAGGAGATCGACCCGGAGTCCGGCGCTTCCACTCCATTCAGGGCAGGGAGCCTCGATGACGCCGGGGCGTTCGCGTGGCACACATCGTCGATTCTGCGCTGGCGTGCGCGCGCGACCACGGACCCCGTCTTCGTCAATACCTCGAAGATCTACCGGCTGCGCTACACGATGTCCCACGTCGTCCAGCGGCGAGGCGATCGTTACCGGCTGAATCACGACTTCGCGTTCCGGGAGCGCCAGGGCGTCATCGAGCGCTTCACGCTCGACCTCGAGCTCGACCCGGTCTGGCAACCCGCTCCGCACGACATGCCGGTCGTGATCACGGACATGAAACCCGGCAGCAGCTACGTCTTTGCCCTTCCCCTCGGCTACACGGGCAACGGCTCGCCATCGGCGCGCGATCTCGACGGCCAGACGCCTTCGGCGACGCGCCTGGCGGCGATGATGGCCATCGGCACGCCGGGCCCGGTGCGGAATGCGCTGGCCCTCATTCTGCTGATCGCGATCGTCGCTCACCTCGTCCTCTTCTATCGCGATGAGGCGCGGCGAGGGAGATTCGCGCCGTTCGACGACATCGCCGCGATCGACGCGGCGTGGCTCGAGAAGCACGTCTTCAGCCGCAAGGCCGAGGTCATCGGTGCGGCGTGGGACGAGAAGATCGGACCGCCCGAAGTCGCGGCCATGCTGGCCCGGCTGTCGGTGGAGGGGTACATTTCCTCGCGCGTCGTAGAGAAGCGCGGACTCTTCGTCGTCCGCGACGTGCTCCACCTCGAGAAGCTCCGCTCCTTCGATGATCTGCCCGTCCACGAGCGCTGGCTGCTCGAAGCCCTCTTCGGCAGTGGGGAAGAGACCGACACGGACGTCGTGCGCGCCAGGTACAAAGGCGTCGGATTCGATCCGGTCAGCGGAATTGCCGATGATCTGCGGAGCGCGCTTCCCTGGCGGGAGGAACGCGGCGATCGAGCCGGCGCGAGACGGGAGTGGATAGGGCTGGCCATCGGAGCCGGAGTCTGTCTGGCCGGAATCGTAGTGACGGCGGCCGCCGGCGAGTTCGACGACACCGCCGCGCTGCTGGGCACGGGCCTCGGCATCACCATGTCTCTGCCGCTGCTCATGGGACTGGCGCACTCTTCGCGCCGCAGCGCGCAATGGCCACACCTCGCGATGCTCAGATGGCTCTTGCCCCTGGCACTCCTGCTGATGCTTTTCCATCGCAGCCTCTTTGCGCTGGACGGAGTGCACCCGGTCACGCTCCTCGTGCTCGGCGCGCTCGCCATCATTGCCGTACGCCTCGTCATCCGCTTCGCCTCGACACGGGGGAGCGACGAACGGATCAGCGAGCGGAGAAAGCTCATCGCGGCACGGCAGTTCTTCGTGAACCAGCTGCGCAGGAGAGATCCCCAGCTCGACGACCGGTGGTTCCCCTATCTCGTCGCGTTCGGACTGGAGGGTCACGTGGCGAAGTGGTTTCGCGCGTTCGGCGGCGCGGGCGTTGTCCCGGCCGATTCGGGATTCCCGGCCTCATCGTCTTCCTTCGGAAGAAGCACGAGCTCGGGCGGCGCGGTCAGCGGCTGGACCGGAGGCGGCGGCGCATTCGGCGGCGCCGGCGCGAGCGGCGGCTGGGCTGCGGCGGCAACGGGAATCGCGGCCAGCATCTCCTCGCCGTCGTCGGGCAGCTCGTCGGGGGGCTCCTCGAGCAGCTCGTCGAGCTCGAGCAGCAGCAGCTCCTCCGGTGGAGGGGGCGGCGGCGGCTGGTGAACGGTCCCGCTCAACGCGGCACCGCCACACGGAAACCGTAGTCCGCGTATCGCAGAGCCGGCGGGATGCTCGAGCGCGCCGCGCAGCGGCTGATCCTGACGCGGTGGCGCCAGGAGCCGCCGCGGGAGACGCGTCGCGTGCCGGTCTCCGGACCTCGCGGATTGCGCTCCGGCGACATCGCGTAGTAGTCGCGTCCATACCAGTCGGCGCACCACTCGTGGACGTTCTCGCAGATGTCGTGGAGGCCGTACGCGTTGGGCGCACCACGTCCACACTGCTCCGGTCCGTCCTTCCAGCGCCTGTCGTAATCGGGTCGTGTCTGCGGCGCGGCATCTCCCCACGGATACAGCGCTCCCTCCGCGCCTGCGCGCGCGGCGTACTCCCACTCCGCCTCGCTCAGAAGCCGGAATGGGCGGCCCGTGACGTTGCCCAGCCAGTCGCAGTAACTCACCGCATCGAACCAGGAGACCGCCACGACCGGCTGATCGGGATGATCGAAGCCTGCGGTGCTTCGATGAGGGGCCGTTCCATGGAATGTCGCGTCGACGAAGGCGTCGTACTCGGCGTTGGTCACCTGAAAGACGCCGATCTCGAAGCTGTCCACCCACACGCGATGGGCGGGGCGCTCATCGTCGCGTTCGGTGTGCGAGCCCATCGTGAACCAGCCTGCATCGATCGAGACGAGCCGCGGTGCGATCATGCGCGCCAGAGACCTGAAGTGGAGGACAGGCAATCCTGCCTGTCCAGCCGAGGACAGACAGGATTGTCTGTCCTCCACAGAAGCGGCTCTGGGCTCTGCCGCTCTGTGTCCACTGTTGGACAGAGGATGGAGACGATCATGCACTACTATGCCGCACCCAGGGAGTCACCATTATCGAATCAGCACTCGCCCCTCTCGCCACCCCGCCCGCCACCAGCGCCCCGATCACCTCGAGCCTGGGGCCTGAGCCCTGGAATGCTCCCTGGTGGAAGGCCGCCGACGGAGATCGCGTCACGTTCTTCTACCTGATCCTCATCCATCTCCTGGCGGCGGCGGGTCTGGTCTTCTTTCCGACGCCGGGCTGGAAAGTGGCCGCGATCACCTTTGCCCTGGGGTGGCTGGGAGGACTGGGCGTCACCATCTGCTATCACCGCTCGCTGGCGCACACCGCGCTGCGGCTCCATCCCGTGGTCAGGCACGCGCTGATCTTCTTTGCGATCTTCAACGGGTCGGGCGCGCCGGACTCCTGGACCGCGAACCACCGGCAGCACCACGCCAAGGTCGAGACGCCGGAGGATATCTCCAGCCCGTCTGTGGGCGGGTTCTGGTGGTCTCATCTGCGTTGGCTGTGGCAGGCCGGCAACGTTCCGCTGAGCCGGTGGTGTCCCGATCTGGACAAGCCGCAGTACCGCTTCTGGAACCGGATGCAGATCCCGATTCTGGCCGTCTCGCTCTTCGGCGGTCTCCTGTTCGGATGGGCCGCGTTCTTCTGGCTCGGCCCCATGCGCCTGGTCGTCTCGCTGCACGCGCAGTGCTTCATCAACAGCATCGCTCACATGCGCCCCGGCCGCGCACGTGGCGACGATTCCTCGCAGAACATCGTCTGGCTGGGGTTCCTCCACATGTTTCAGGGGGAGAACTGGCACGGCAATCATCATGCGAAACCGTGGTCGGCGCGGCTGGGCTGGAAGGTGTGGCAGCTCGACTTCGGCTGGTACGCCATCGTGCTGCTCGAAGCGCTCGGCCTGGCCGTGAAAGTCCGGCGTCCGGACTCGTACGAGTCGTAGAGATCGCGCCTGGCGGCAGGATGCATGGAGCGCGCTCAGCGCCCTTTGGCCTGATCGCCGCTGAGCGTCATGCACGTGCTCGACGCCCGGGCCACGAGATCGCCGCCCGCATCACGGATGTCGCACTCCACCAGGCCGATCGTCCGGCCACGCCGGACCACGCGCGCCTCGGCGCGCAGAGTCGCCTCCCATACCGGCTTGAGAAAATTGATCTTCAGCTCCAGCGTCGTGAAGCTCTCGCCTTCTCCCAGCTCGCTCGCCCACGCCACGCCCATCGCGCCATCCGCCAGGTCGCAGAGCACGCCGCCGTGCAGCGTTCCCATCGGGTTGGCGTGCTTCCGCGACGCTTCCATCTCGAAGACGCCGCGGCCAGGCTCGACCTCGATCACGCGCATCCCGATCAGATCGCCGATCGGCGGAGGGGGGATCTTGCCCGCGATCATGGCGCGGACGAGATCGAGGAATGGCCGCCTGGCGTCGGACAATGGGAGGAACTTCGCCCCTAACGCGCGCCGAGCAGCTCGACTCGGAACACCAGCGTCGCGTTCGGTGGAATGAGCCCGCCGGCGCCGCGGTCGCCGTACCCGAGGGAGGGCGGGATGACGAGCGTGCGGATCTCGCCGATGTTCATGGCCGCAACGCCTTCATCCCAACCCTTGATGACCCTTCCCTGGCCGAGCGGGAACTCGAACGGCTGGTTGCGGTCCCGGGAGCTGTCGAACTTCGTCCCGTTCGTCAGCCATCCGGTGTAGTGCACGGTGACGACCTGCCCGCGCTGCGGCTGCGCGCCGGTACCCGCCCTGTCGATCGTGTACTGCAGTCCCGACGGGCTGCGCTGGAGATCGGCCGGCATCGCGAATGTGTCCATCGCACTTCCTTTCGCTTCCACCGCCGCCGCAGGCGCCGGTGACTCATCGACGGCCCCCACATCCGGCTGATTCGAGCACGCGGCGGCTGTCAGGGAGAGGGCGATGGCGAGCATTTTCACGTTCATCGGGGACGCATCATACGAGAAGTGCGCGCGTTCCGTCGTGTCCGGAACGGTCAATCCGCGCTCTTCAACCACCGGGGCCCACCTCGATGGGCTGAGTGGAGCGCCGCCATTCCTGGCCGCTACCCGGTAGGGGCGTGACTCCCCAGGTCACTCCTTCAGCATGGTGAAGCTGCGTCTGCCGATGATGGTGCAGGATCCCGCCGTCGTTCAGTACAAGGGTGTCCAACTGCTCGACAACGTGGAACTGGACGAGGAGTTCTACCTCGACGGCCCGGTCTCGAAACGGGTGGCGGTCATCGACTTCGACGAGAAGAGCGGAGCACTGCAGAAGGGCATCCGCTTTCTCAGTCCGCCGCCGGGCCGAGTGCTCGGCGACTACGAGATTGCCGATCGCGGCGCCGCGACGAGCCGCGACCTGCTCGCCGTCAGCGTATTCGCGACGGTCGTGAAGACGATGCAGCTCTTCGAGAAGAAAGACGCGCTGGGCCGGCCGCTGACGTGGGCATTCAACCATGTGCAGCTGCTCGTCGTGCCCCAGGCCGGGAAGATGAGCAACGCGTATTACGAGCGCGAGTCGCGCAGCCTGCAGTTCTTCTTCTTCCCGGCCAGGAACGATCCGTCGCGGACGATCTTCAGCTCCGCCTCGCGAGACATCGTGGCGCATGAGACGGCACACGCCATCCTCGACGGAATCCTCCCTGATCTCTACAGCGCCAGCACCCCGCAGGCGCTCGCCCTTCACGAGTCGGTCGCCGATCTCACCGCGCTCTTGTCCTCGTTCGAATGCCGCGAGCTGGCCACCGCCGTCCTCCGGGACAACGCCGGCCGGCTCGACAAGCCCAGCGCCTTCAGCTTCATCGCCGAGGAGTTCGGAATGGGAAGAGGTGCTGGGCCGCTGCGGACGATCCACAACACGAAGTCTCTCGATCCGAAAAGCCGCGACTTCGTGGCCAACGACGAGCCGCACGATCTGAGCGAAGTGCTTTCAGGAGCGCTCTACGAAGTCATGGTGGCCGTGTATGGGCAATGGCTGAAGAAGTTCCCGCGCCCGGAAGAGGCGCTGGGGATCGCCAGCCGGCAGTTCCGGCGCATGATCTACCGCGCCCTCGACTATCTGCCGCCGGGCGAGATCTCGTTCGCAGACTACGGGCGGGCCATCCTGGCCGCCGATCAGGCCCACCATCCGGACGAGGCCAGCGGCCGCAAAGCGCTGGTGAGCGAATTCGTGAAACGGAACATCGTGCCGGACGCGCGGGCACTCTCGGTGAAGACGAACTACCGTCTGAAAGAGTTGCGCGGCATCGAGGTCGAAACGCTCTGCACCAGCGACTGGGCCGCCTACGAGTTCGCCAACCGGAACCGCAGGCTGTTCGGCATTCCGGACAAGGTTCACTTCCGGGTCCTGCCACGGCGCGACTCCACGAAGTCGCACCGCCATCGCGGCGGAAAAGAGGAGGACGTCCGCGAGTGCATCTTCAAAGTGTCGTGGGACGAGAAGGAGAACCACGATCTGGGCAGCCGCTTTCCGTCGCGGCGGCAGATCACCGTCGGCGCGACACTGGTCATCGACTGGAACACCGGGATCGCGCGCGCGCTGCTGAAGAGCGACTTCGCCAATCAGAAGAAGAACCGCGACGCCCTGCTCTCCCGGCTCGTCGCTGAAGATCGCCTGCGCCTCGGCGATGAAGCGGCCGGAACCAGGCGGCGCCCCCTCTCCGCCGCCGTGCGGGCCGAGACGATGGGAGACCTCATGCGCGTGCGCGGGACGGCCCGCATGCTCCACATCGCCAGGTGACCATGGCCGCCAAGCTCCGCATCCGCCTCTACAACGTGCTCTTCGGCGACGCCATCCTCGTATCGGTCCCGGACGCGGAGAACGGCACGCCCATGACGCGTCACATCCTCATCGACTTCGGCAACAAGTACAACAACGAGGGGAGCGACGACAGCGTCTTCGAGCCGGTGATCAAGGACATCCTCAAGCAGTTGAAGGGAAAGCCGCTCGACCTCTACGTGATGACCCACGAGCATCTCGACCACAACCAGGGGCTGCTCCACCTCTCGGCCAGGCTCGGCATCGACGTGAAGGACAAGCTGAAGGTGCGCCACGTCTGGCTGACCGCCTCCGCTCATCCCGATTACTACGACACACATCCCGACTCGAAGAAGCAGAAGAAGCTGGCCCTCGCAGCGTACACGGAGGCTGAGCGTTATCTGGCCGCCGCGCCCGATGAGAACACGCCGTTCACGCTCGCCTTGCTGGCCATCAACAATCCCCGCCGGACCGCCGACTGCGTCGACTTCGCGCGCGAGCTGAATCCGGCCAAAACCCACTACATCCATCGCGGCGTGAGTCTCAGCGGCAAACACTCCTTCGAAGTGGCCAGGTTCTCCATCTGGGCACCCGAAGAGGACACCAGCATCTATTACGGGAGAAACCAGATCGCGCCGCTGTTCGCCACGCCCGGTCCGGGAGCGCTGCCGGCAGGCGTCGACGCACTGCCCGTTCCGCCACCCGGCGTCGACGCCGGCGCGTTCTACGACCTCGTCCACGCCAGGCTCGGCGGTGTCGTCGACAACCTGCTGGCCATCGACAAGGCCAACAACGACACCAGCATCGTCTTCTGCCTGGAGTGGAAGGGAAAAAAACTCCTTTTCACCGGCGATGCCGAGGAGCGGAGCTGGGTGGAGATGGATGAGCGGGGCATCCTCGAGCCGGTGCACTTCCTCAAGATCAGCCATCACGGAAGTCACAACGGCACACCGGGGGCCGACCTGCTGGACAAAATTCTGCCCGGCGCCGGAACAAAACGCTCCGCGGCGGTATCCACCTGTCTGCACGCCTACAACGGAATCCCGCATGACAAGACGATCGATGACGTGAAGGCGCGCGTCAAGCGGGTCTACTCGACCCTGGAAGACTCGGAACCGGGGAAATGGGTGGATGTGAGGTTCGGCTAAAGTTCAGAGACAATCGCCAGCCCATCACACTATATATAGATAGATGGCTGGCTATTCGGGCACTCCCCTTCCCCGGAAACTCGGCATCCGCGAAACGACAGAGCTGGTCGTCATCAATCCTCCTGCCGGATACGAGGCCCTGCTGGGCACGCTCCCCGACGGGGCGCGAATCGTGCCGGAGCCGCGCCGCGGAGTCGCGTTCGTGCACCTCTTCGTTCCATCGGCCGCCGAGCTGGTCTCGGCGCTGACCAGACTGCGGAAGAAGATCGCGCCCGACGGAGTGATCTGGGTCTCGTGGCCGAAGCGCGCATCGAAGGTTCCGACCGACGTGACCGAGGACGTCATCCGGGAAGTGGCGTTGCCGATGGGACTCGTGGACATCAAAGTCTGCGCGGTCGATGAGGTCTGGTCCGGTCTCAAGCTCATGATCAGAAAATCGGAGCGCTGAAGAGGCAATCCAATGGCTGTGACGATTCGCAAGGCTGAGCACCGCGATCTCGAGGCCCTGGGCCGATTCGGTGCGATGCTCATGCGGACGCATTACGCGTTCGACCCGCATCGCTTCCTGGCCCCGGGCGAAAGCGCCGAGCGCGGCTACGCATCCTTTCTCGGCAATGTCCTCGACTCGCCTGATGACTGCGTGTTCGTTGCCGAAGAGGACGGCGCCATCACCGGCTACGTGTTCGCGGCGCTGGAGCCGATGTCCTGGAAAGAGCTGCGCGGTGCGGCCGGCTTCATACACGATGTCGCGGTCGCCGAGGAGCGACGGCGATCGAGCGTGGGACGACAGTTGATGGAAGTGGCCATGGCGTGGCTTCGCCTGCGGGGCGCGCCGCGCGTCGTCCTCTGGTCCGCGGCGCAGAACGAGGGGGCGCACGAGTTGTTCCGCGCACTCGGATTCCGCGACACGATGGTCGAAATGACGATGGAGCTGGGAACGTGAGCATCTTGGTGCTAGACCCCCGGTTTTCCCGTGCCGGCCACGGTGCTGATGAAGACATCGATCATCTGGCGGACTCTGGCCTCCGAGTCCGAGGTAGACATCTACGACGGTTCGGTCGCAACGCTTCGCATCACCGGCAGATAGACGACGCCGCGGAAGTAGTCCGCTGCTACAATCAAGGCGGGTCACAACTCGGACAATCTGGCGGATCAGTGTGGTGGGAGGGTCTATGGTAAGGGTTGAATCGATGATCCAGAGCTCCCTTCGGCTCACGGCCGTCATCGTGCTCGTCATGGCTGCTGTGTCTGCGAGCGCGGCGACACACTGCGTTCCAAACTCGTTCTCGGCAAGCTGTGACGACAGCCACGCCACCATTCAGGCGGCCATCGACGACAGTGTCGCGGGCGACACGGTCCTCGTCGCTCCCGGCACGTACGTCGAGAATCTGACTATCGACGTCGACATCACGTTACAGGGCGCGCAGGCCGGAGTCGACGCGCGCGGCCGCGTGACCGGCGCCCCCAACCCGGCCACCGAATCGATCATCGCGCCGGCCTCGCTCGTCGCATTGACTCTGATCGCCGGCAGCGCCGGCTCGACGATCGACGGGTTCTCGTTCCTCGGCGGAACGCGGTCCATCGAGTCGGGGGCCGGTCCGCTCGACAATCTCCTCATCACCAACAACCACTTCGCCGGCTTCACGAACGCCGGCATCTTCCTCAACGACACGGGAATCGACATCACCGTTTCCCGGAACGTCATCGACGGAACGTCCAAGACCGGAGGCGGTGGTCTCTTCCATCTCGACACCGACGGCTTCGCGGGCTTCCGCCTCGAGGACAACATCATCCGCAACGGCAACAGCGCCACCGGTTTCTTCGTGGACGGCAACAACAACGTCGTCGCCAGCGTCAACCGCGCCCCCCGCCTGGCGGGAAATCTCATCATCGACAACAACACCGGGATGAACCTCGGCAGCCGCTCGTTCGACGGCGGAATGTCCGGCGCTTTCATCGAGAACAATACGTTCGAGAGCAACAACTTCGATGGCCTGCAGGGCGGCCCGCAGAACACCACGATCCAGAACAACATCTTCCGCGACAACGGCCGGAGCGGGCTGGCGCTGACCAGCTTCGGCAATACGGCCGCCGACCGCGGCGCGCAGAACGTCACGATCTCCTGCAACGGCTTCTCGGGCAACCTGCAGGAGGCGCTCTTCTTCAGCGCCACTCAGGCCGCTGGCACGATCGCCACAAATCAGGCCCACAACAACAACATCGCCGGCAACACGGCTGGTGGGACGTACAACGGAACCGAGACGATCAACGTCGATAACAACTGGTGGGGATCTCCCACCGGTCCCACCGTTGCGTCGAATCCCGGCGGCACCGGCGATTCGCTCGCCGGAACCGGCGCCGCGTTCTTCGACTACACGCCGTTCCTCACGTTCGTGGCGGTGTGCGTTCCCGGCCAGCCCGCACCGGCACTGGCCATCGACAAGATCGTCTCAAACCCCACGCCCGCCGAGGGGAGTGCAGTCACGTTCACGATCACGATCACGAACAGCGGCGGACCGGCCACGCTCGTATCGGTCACGGACCTGCTGCCGGCCGGACTCACGTACTCCTCCGATATGCCGTCCCAGGGTACTTACACGCCCGGAACCGGCGTGTGGGATGTGGGCACGGTGAATTCGCCGGGCGGCACCGCCAGCCTGCAGATCACGGCCACGGTGAACGCAGGCACGGCCGGAATGACGATCACCAACACGGCCACGCTTACGTCGTCCACGCCGGCCGACTCCACAGCGGCTGACAACTCGGACTCCGTCTCGGTGACCGTGGCGCAGCCGGATCTCGCCGTCGCGAAGGGAGTCAACAACGCCACCCCGATGGAAGGCGACAGCGTGACGTTCACAGTCACGGTCACGAACGTCGGCGCCGCGCCGGCGTCCGCGGTCACCATTTCCGATCTGCTCCCGCCCGGCCTGACCTTCGTGTCCTCCACTCCCTCGCAGGGAAGCTACGTCTCCGGTACCGGCGTGTGGACCGTGGGTCCCGTGGCCCCTGCCGGAACCGCGACGCTCCAGATCGTCGCCACCGTCAACCCGGGTACCGCGGGCAGCACCATTACGAACACAGCCAGCCTCACGGTATCGATGCCTGCCGATCCTGCACCGGGCAACAACAGCGATTCCGAGTCGATCATCGTCGCTCAGCCGGATCTGTCGATCCTGAAGACCGCCAACTCGCCGCAAACGCCGTCGGGATTCCCCGTGACCTTCACGATCGTCGTGACGAACTCGGGCAGCGGCAACGCGACCTCGGTCACGGTGACCGACATCCTTCCGGCCGGCCTGACCTACGATTCTTCGACTCCCAGCCAGGGGACCTACGATCCGGTGAGCGGCGTGTGGGCGGTGGGCGCAGTCGCCGCGGGAGCCAATGCCACGCTGCAGATCGTGGCGACAGTGAGTGCACCAGCCGGGACGACCGTCACGAACACCGCGACCATCACCGCGTCGACGCCGTCCGATGCCACGCCGGGGAACAACAGCAGCTCGGCTCCGGTCGACGCCTTCGATCCCACGGCAATCCCGTCGCTCTCGGTGATGGGACTGATGATGCTGGCCGTCGTGCTCGGGGCGATCGCGCTCCTCAAACTCCGCTGATGAGCTCCTCTCCTGTCTTTGTGGAATCCACCACAAAGACACCCCGGCGGCCGTGACGAGTCCGTCCCGGATCCTTCCCCTCTCAAAAAAAGCTTGCATGTGAGCTAGTGTTGTAGTTAACTACATCACAAGACCGGGACATACAGGATGGAGCGTGAGTGGAACGACAGTCAGCCGATTTACCGACAGCTTCGGGACCGTGTCGTCGCCATGATCCTCGACGGCGTGCTCAAGGAAGGCGATCCCCTTCCATCCGTTCGCACGGTCGCGGCCGAAAACCGGGTCAATCCGATCACGGTCCTCAAGGGCTATCAGCAACTGGTCGACGAGAAGCTGGTGGAGACCCGGCGGGGTCGCGGCATGTTCATCAATACCGGCGCGCGCGATCTGCTGCTGGAAGGCGAGCGCCAGAAGTTCCTCGCCGAACAGTGGCCCCGGATCCACGCAACCATTCAGCGGCTCGGCCTGACACCGGAAGAGCTGCTGGATGCCGCAAACCGCCCGGCGGTGCCGGATGCAGCAGAGGAAGAGGGCTGAACCGATGGCAACGATAGAAGCGCGCGGCCTGCGCAAGGCCTTCGGCTCGACCGTGGCCCTGGACAGCATCGATCTGCGCGTGGAAGAAGGCCGCATCGTCGGAATCGTCGGGC
>DATKCA010000099.1:0-5926 GCA_035544675.1 Thermoanaerobaculia bacterium
TTGTGCAGCTCGATGACCGCCTTCTTCTCCCCGCGCACATGCGGGCCGCCCCCCGGTCCGGCCAGTGTGGGAATCAACCGGCGCAGCCGCTCCTCGTGATCGGCAAGAAGGGTTACATGCCCCTCGAGCATGAAGTGCAGCTCAGCGATCCACTCCGGATACGGCTTCTCCTGAATGGCAGGAAGAAGCGTCGTCAGGGCCAGGTTCAGATCCCTTTCGGTGGCCTGGAGATCGGTGTCGATTGCGCCGAAAGCGACCGAAAGGCGGGGATGGTCATCCGCCGTTTGAGCGGCGGCAGCCCGAGCGGCAGCCTGAGCCTCCCTGACGGCAGGTTGCAGTAACGCGATCAGGACGGCAATGATGGCGATGACGACCAGAAGCTCGATTAATGTAAACCCACGGCTCGAATGCCTGCGTCTCAATAGATCCTCCTCTATCGAATGGCTGGGATGCCATGCAACTTAGGTTCGAGAGAACGGGGCGGCCAGTGATCCTCATCAACAGAAAAGCATGCAGTAATGGCAAAACGGAAAAGAGCGGCTTCGCGCCGCTCTTCTCAACATGACAGCCGGAACTTCGTGGATGAGGGGTTACGGCCGGCGCGTACGCGGCCGTACTTTCACCGGGACCTCTCGCGACTTCATGAATTTGCGCATCGCGTAGAGTCCTCCCACCCCCCCCAGGATGGCGATGATCGCGCTCAGCATGAGTCCGGCCACCGCGGCCGGGCCGACCAGGCGCGAGAGAAGGACCGCCAGACACGCTCCGGCCGCCCCGGCCGCCAGATCGACTCCCACTCCGAGCTCGCTCCCCTTGATCTGCTGCCCGGCGATCCATCCAACGACGGCGCCGATGACCACTATAAATAGATAGGACATTGTTTTCTCCCCCTGCAGCAGCGGGTGCGGAACTCGCGCGCGACGCCAAAGGTGTGATTGCTAAGAGGAAGGGCTCGGCGGGACTGACTTAGTTCAGAAAGGCCGAAGAGCGAGGAAGGTTCCTCGATGGATCTCTACCATACGCTCTATTGCTGAACGAAGCGAGATCAGCAGGTAGACTTTGCGATCCATGAGACGCTATGCGACCGTTTTCCTCCTGTTTCTCGCATCCCTGCCGATGAATGCGGATGAGACCGCGAAACTGCGCACCGTGCTCGATCGCGCCTGGGAAGCCGAGCTGGCCGGCAACCCGCTGTTCGCCACGTCGGCCGGCCGGCACGAATGGAACGACCGGCTCCCCGCGGTCACGGCCGCCGACCTGCTGCGGCAGCATGAGAGGGCCAAGGCGACACTTGCAGAGTTGAAGGCGATCGATCGGACGAAGCTGCCCGCCTCCGAGATCGTGAACCTCGACATGTTCCGGCAGCGCGTGCAGCTCGAGATCGCCGACTACGAGCTCGGCGATCACCAGATCCCGTTCAACGCCGACTCCGGCTTCCACACTTCGTTCGCGCGACTGCCGAAGAGCGTGCCTCTCAGCACGACGAAGGACTACGACAACTACATGGCCCGGCTGAGGAGCTGGCCCCGCCACGTCCGCGAGCGGATTGCGCACATGCGCGCAGGACTCCAGCGCGGGATGACGATCCCCCGCGCCACGCTGGATGGGTACGATCGAACGATGGCCGCTCACGTCGTTGGCGACGCCACCACGAGCGTCTTCTGGGAACCGTTCGCCGGCTTTCCCGCGTCGGTTCCCGCCGGTGAGCACGAGCGTCTCCGTCGAGAAGGCCGGGCCGCCGTGACGGAAGGGGCGATCGCCGGCTACCGCGAGCTCCTCGACTTCTTCCGCAACGAGTACCTCCCGGGCGCGCGCACGACGATCGGAGCCTCCGAGCTGCCGAACGGCCGCGCGTACTACGCGCACAAGATCCGTGAGTTCACCACGCTCGACCACTCGGCGGACCAGATCCACAGGATGGGATTGGCGGAGGTGGACAGGATCGCCCTGGAAATGAACGCCGTGATGAAGAGCGTCGGCTTCCAGGGCACCTTCGCGGAGTTCCTGGAGTTCCTGCGCACCGATCCGCGCTTCTATGCGAAGACGCCCGAGGAGCTGCTCGCGCGCGCGTCGCGCATCGCCAAGCGGATCGACGGGAAGCTGCCGTCGCTGTTCAAGACGCTGCCCCGTCTGCCGTACACGGTCGAGGCCGTGCCGGCGGACCTGGCGCCGAAATACACGACGGGCCGCTACGTCGCGGCGGCCGAGGGGAGCACGCAGCCGGGGATTTACTGGGTGAATACGTACAAGCTCGAGGCGCGCCCGCTCTACAACCTCGAGGCGCTGACGCTGCACGAGGCGGTGCCCGGTCATCACCTTCAGATCGCGCTGAACCGTGAGCTGGAAGGCCTGCCGGACTTCCGCCGCTTCTCTTACATCTCGGCGTTCGGCGAGGGCTGGGCGCTCTATTCAGAGTGGCTTGGCCTGGAGGCCGGGTTCTACACCGATCCCTACGACAACTTCGGCCGGCTGACCTACGAGATGTGGCGCGCCTGCCGCCTGGTGGTGGACACGGGGATCCACGCCAAAGGATGGACGCGCCAGCAGGCCATCGACTACATGGCCACGCGCACGGCGCTTCCGCTGCACGAGGTAACGACGGAGGTGGACCGTTACATCTCGTGGCCGGGGCAGGCGCTGTCGTACAAGCTCGGGGAGATGAAGATCAAGGAGTTGCGCCGTCGCGCCGAGCGCGCCCTCGGTCCACGCTTCGACGTCCGGGAGTTCCACGACGTGGTCCTCGGCAGCGGCTCAGTGCCGCTGAACGTGCTGGAGTCGAACATCGACTCGTGGCTGGTGGCGGTCACGTCCCGTAGAGAAACCGGACAACCGAAGACCTGACCCCCTACCGCTTTCTTGCTACCTCGATGGCCGCTTCCAGTTGCTGCTGAGACAGCGGCTTGATGAGGTAGCCGTCCGCCTTCAGGTCGTAGGCGGCCAGGATGTCCTGCTCCTGGCGGGACGACGAGACCATGAACACTGGAATCTTCGTCAGCTCCTGGTGACCGCGGAGGTGCCGGAGGACCTCGACGCCATCGAGCTTCGGCATCTTGATGTCGAGAAGAATCAACGACGGCGCTTCCGCTCTCCGCAACCTGAAATCGCGCCGCCGGAGAAGGTAGTCGAGCGCTTCCTCGCCGTCATGAACGCAGACGACCTCGAGGTCGAATCCCGACTTGGCCAGAACGTCCAATGCGAGATCACGATCGCGGGAACTGTCGTCGACGATGAGTATCTGTCCACTCATAGGCTCCTCGGCAATGAAACATAGAACGTTGCTCCGGCGTCGAGCTGGGCATCCGCCCACACCCGGCCACCATGCCGCACTACGATCTCACGAACGAGCGCCAGACCGATGCCGTTTCCCTCGAACTCGCTCGCGCCATGAAGCCGCTCGAACACGTGAAAGAGCTTGTGCATGTATTGCGGGTTGAAGCCCACGCCGTTGTCACGGACGCGAACGACCACCGAATCTCTCTCCTCGTATGAGCTGACCTCGATGACGGCCTCCTCACGGGGACGCGTGTATTTCACTGCGTTCTCGAGCAGATTGCGAAGCGCGATCTGCATCATGGCCGGATCCGCTCTGACAGTGGGAAGGACGGCCACGCTCCAGCGGATGGTTCGACCCACCTCGACCGGGGCCAGATCGGCGCGAATCGCCGCCACGACACGATTCAGGTCGACGGGCACGCGGAGGATCTCGGCGCGATACATCTGAGCGAAACGGAGCAGGTCATCCACGAGCTGCAGGCCGTCCGATGCGGCCCGGGAGATGGTCGACAGATGACGCCGGGCGGCGTCATCCAGCGCCGCCACCGGCCCGGCCAGCAGCTCCGAGTATCGAGAGATCTGGATGAGCGGCGAACGAAGGTCATGCGAGACGGATCGGCTGAACGATTCCAGCTGCTCGTTCGCTCGCTCCAGATTCCTCTGATTGCGACGGAGCCCCGCGATCAGCATCCCGATGGCGACAAAGATCGACAGCCGCGTGAATGTGTTCCACGACGTGATCGCCAGACTGGTGTGATGCCACAGGTAGTCAGCCACGAACCAACCGGTACTGGCCAGGACCGCGAGCAGCACGGCGGCCCGGGCGCCCTCCAGCCATGCCGCGACGACGACGGGAATCAGGTAAACGAGCGAAAAGGCGATGTTCGGCCCCGTCGCGTAATCGAGCCAGCCGATGACCGCAGTGGTCAGCAGCAGGCCGGCCACACGCGAGACACGGAAGTCGGGTCGCACGGACGGATCACTCGCTCGAAGTTGCGGCTGCGGCGGCCGCCCTGTGCATCAAATGCATACAGTCTCCTTCACGCCCCTACGACGCGGGTCGGACCACCTCGACCGTGCAGCGCGCGCGCGACGCCACCGCGCCGGACACGCTGCCCAGCAGGATTCGCTCGATGCGCGTGAGGCCCCGCGCGCCGATGAAGATGCAGTCGGCATCCCATTCGCCGGCCTCACGGAGAAGCAGCTCCTTCGGATCTTCGCGGCGCAGCACCGAGGTCACGCTCAGCCCTGCCCGCTTCAGCTCGTCCGTCATCTTCTCCACCATCGGCAGCCGATCCGCGGCCGGATGGCCGAACAGGATCGACTGCGTCAGGCCGTGCTCGGCCGTGACGATTCTCGCTTCGCTGCCCTCCGGCCACTTGCGGGCGGCGACGGCGGACACAGCCGCCGCGGCACCGTTCGATCCGTCCACGCCGATGACCATCCTGACGCGCCCGCTGCGCTCGGCGGTCCCTCGTACCACGCGCACCGAGCAGTGCGCGTAGTGCAGCAGGTTCTGGGAGACGCTGCCGAGGATGGCCGCCTCGAACATGGAGCGGCCGCGGACGCCGCTCACGACGAGGTCGCTGCGCAACTGCCGCGCGCGCTCGATGAACGCCCAGTACGGTGAGTCGTCGATCGCCTCGGCCGTCACGCTCCACGCTGGAAAGCGCGCAGCGATCCGCTCGGCACCTTCGCCCGCCACCCCCTTCGCCTCCGTCATGGCCTGGAGAGCGGCGGCGCGAGCGCGCCCGAACATCTCACCGCCTGGCTCCTTCGCGCTTTCGCGCTCACGGATCAATCCAGGCAGAACATCCGCCGCCGTGAGCACCACTGCGTTGGTGTCATCGGGCAGGCCCGCTCGTGGAAGGCCGGTGATGGCGGCCCTTGCGCTTTCAGAGGCGTCGTATGCGATGAGGATCTTCATTGGTCCGGCGATCATAGCTTGGTGGGGGCCTCGGGCCTCGGGCCTCGGGCCTCGGGGGAACGAAGAACGCGAGCCCACTGATATGCTGGACCGATGAAACGTTCGGTACCGCTCGCACTCCTGCTCCTGTCGCTGCTTGTCGCCGTGACCGCGCTGGCCGGGGAAAAGGCGGCCGCGGCGGACCGGGAGGCGCTCGTGCGCGAGCTGCAGCGCACCGAGGCGAAGTTTCTCGAGTCCATCAAGGGTTTGTCCGAGGCGCAGTGGAACTTCAAACCGGCGGAGGACCGGTGGTCCATCGCGGAATGCGCCGAGCACATCGCGGCCACGGAGCCGTTGATCCGGTCGATGACGGCGGCGGCCCTGAGCAAAGAGCTCACTCCGGAGATGCTGGCGGAGGCGCGGAAGGACGAGGCCGTCCTCACAGGAGTCACGGACCGCTCGAAGAAGTTCAAGGCGCCCGAGCCGGTCGTGCCGACGAACCGGTTCGGGTCACCCTCGGCCGCCGTCGAGTCGTTCACGAAGGAGCGCGCGGAGACGATCAAGCTCGCCACGGGTGAGATCGAGCTGCGCAGGAACGGCGACAAGCACTTCCTGTTCGGGCCGTTGGACGGCTACGGCTGGTTCCTCTTCGAATCCGCGCACACGGAACGGCACACGCTGCAGATCGAGGAAGTGAAAGCGGATCCGAACTTCCCGAAGATGTAGGTCTCCCGTTGGCCAGGACCG
>DATKCA010000100.1:0-4001 GCA_035544675.1 Thermoanaerobaculia bacterium
CATGAACATGTCGAACCGTCTCACGAAGCTGCTCGCAGTGATCGCAGTGGCCATCGCCGTCAGTGCCGAGGCGCGTGTCATCTCGTATGCGCCGTACACGAATCGGACGGCGCAGCCGGCGCACGGCAGCCGCCTCAACCGCCACTTCGTGCTCCTCGAGTCGCCGGGACAACCCGGGAACTTCGGCGGCTCGCCCTTCATGCCGGGCACCTATAACCCGATCACCCGGCAGGCCGTTCTCTACGACTTCACCGGCGCGGAAGAGCCGCGCGTGATCTATCCCACCGACGGCTCATTCGGTGAGATCGTCTTCGCCGCGGTTCGCGAGGACGCCTCAGGGGTGCCGGCGATCCTGATCCAGGACCTCTTCACACCGGGCGGCATCGCAACCCCGCCCACCGAGAGGCGGCTCTTTCTGAGCACCGACGGCGGCACGACCTGGAACAGGGTCGAGGGCGCCCCCGTGCCGCAGATCGTGTTCGGCGCCGACTTCTCCGCCGACACTGGCGGTCCATTTGCCGCCGGCAAGTACGCGCAGGTGCGTATCGGCACCCACGACCTTCCATTCGTCGCCGCCGCGAACAACACCGTCTACACGATCGGGCGCAACGCCGTCGCGCAGGTCGTGTTCACGGCCACGCCGCCTCTCGGCGATCCTCCCCAGCCGGGTCGCGCCGTGCTCGCCGGCCGCGACGCCACCGGCAGCCGCTTCCTCGTGCAGACCCAGGAAGGGCTGCACATCATCTCTGCACCGGGCAACCGGACGCTGGTCACCTCGAACTTCGGCAGCGGTCAGGTCGAAGGATGGATCACGCCGCAGGGCGACGTCTACGTCGAGCATCGCTCCGACAAGGTCCGCCTGGCCCTGATCCGCGGCGGCAGCACGACCGTCATCCGCGAGGCGCCGATCACGGGCAACAGCCAGCTTCCGCTCTTCGCCATTCCGTCGTTCGATTACAACGACGCCTGGATCATCGAGCGCGCGCCCGGCCAGCCTACGACTCTGTATCGCCACAGCGCCGGCGCCGGCCTCGTGAAACAGTGGGATGACATCACCGGTCCGGAAGTGGAGGCCCTGCACGCCGGGTCGTCGGGCCAGAAGCTCCTCATCCAGGTTCATCGTCCCCGGCCGCAGCCCGACCAGCGTCTTTTCCTCGATCCCGCGCTCGCGGTCTGGACCGTGGGGCAGCCGGCGCCGCGCTTCTACGACGAGCTGTTCCTCAACGAACAATTCAACAAGGGATTCGTCCGCGTGAACGTCGAGAACATCGAGGAGGGCGAACCGTTCGTCTTCGACTCCGGCGCGGCGAACCTCTGCATTTCCTGCGGCGGCGGTGTCGGCGTCTCACCGGCCACTCCCGGAGGGGGCGGCGACGTCGTGCAGGAGTGGGGCGTGGTCCGGGCGTCGCTCAAACAGCAGCTCATCCTCCCCGCGGTGGGCCGCACGCCGGGCGCGTTCGGCAGCTTCTGGGTCACAGACCTCATCGTCCACAATCCCAGCGACGCGCAGCAGCGGGTCGACATCCGCTACGCCGGCAACGGCGACGCGATCAGCGCCGCCGCGGCGAAGACCATCACCCTCACGCTGCAGCCCCGCGAGATCCGCCACGTCGAAGACGCTCTCGCGGAGCTCTTCCAGATCGAGACCGGCACGGGCTCGTTCTTCATCACACCGGAGTCGGGCGTCAACGTGACCAGCCGGACGTATTCGCGATCGGCCCTCGGCACGTTCGGCTTCGGCATGAACGCCATCGACATCTACGCGGCCGCGGCCAGCCCGCGCTTCCCGGTGTCCTTCGCCGGCGCATTCCCGGGGGCGAACTTCCGCACGAACCTCGTCATCACCGACACCTCCTCGCGCGGCACGCTCGCCGTGGCGGCGGCGTCGGGCCTCAACGGGCCGATCGGCCTCAGCGACCTCTCCTTCGAGGCCGTTCCCAACGGCCAGCAGCAATTCAACAACCTCGGCACCACCCTCGGACTCCATCCCACGGAATCCGGCGCGCTCGTCATCCGCCCGAGCCGCGGCGCGGCGGTGGCGTCGGTGTTCGTCGTCGACAACCGCACGAACGACTCGACGTACTTCCCACCGGATCTTCCCGCGCCGTCGGTTCGAACGATTCCAGTCATCGGTCACATCAACGGCGCGAACAACTCCCGCTTCCGCAGCGACCTCTATCTGTTCAACACCGCGCCGGCCCCGCGGACGGTGGTGCTGCAGGCGTCACCGTGGGACACATCGGATCCCACCAGCCCCACGCTCAGCCTCACGCTCCTCGGCAACGAGGCGCGGGTGATCAAGGACGCGCTGCAGACGATCTTCGGCAAGACCGGCCTGGCGCGGCTGCGCTACCAGTCGCCCGGTGACGCCGGCGGCGTTCGCGTCACGTCGCGCACGTACAACATCGACGAGAACGGCGGGACGTACGGATTCCTGATGCCGCCGCTGAACAACTTCCAGGGCGGCGGCTCCGGCGACACGCTGGAGATCCTCGGCGCCGTTGCCGACGACAACTTCCGCACGAACATCGGCCTGGTCGGGCTGGCGCTCATGAACGGCCTGGACACGTCGGCGCGCGTGCAGATCATCGACGGAGCGGGACTGACCGTCGATACGTTCACGGTCAACGTCCCGAGCGCCGGCGGCATGCAGCTCAACGACGTCTTCCGGGCCCGCGCGCTCGCCGTCGACGGGCCGGTGCTGATCCGCGTGACCGTGCTGTCGGGGATGATCGGCGCGTACGCGACGTATACCGACAACCGCACGAACGACTCGGTGTACCTGGCCGCGAACCTGGCGGCGACGGAGTAGGCAACTGTGGAGGACAGGCAATCTTGCCTGTCCTTCCGAGGAGGACAGGCAGGATTGCCTGTCCTCCACACTTCACTCGTAGATCAAATACTTCGCGCGCCTGGCCATGAACGCGCTGTGGTCCCACCGCGGCTGCGTTCCGTTCCGGATCGCCTCCAGCGTCGCGGAATCCCGCAACAGGTGCGCGGTCTTCTGCGGATCGAACCGACCGGGATACTGCCGGTTGAGCACGGTCGCGATGGCGATCCCGACGTCCACTGCGCGCAGTGCGCGACGGTCGGTGATCGTCATCCGCACTCCGCCGCACGACTCGCCCTTGTGGACGCTGGCGTCAGGCGTGAAGCGGATCGGGTCGAACGAGATGCCCGGCAGAGCCAGACCAGTCAGCTTCGACGCGAGCCAGTTCTCATCGATATACGGCGCGCCGAGAACTTCGAACGGCGTCGGTGTGCCGCGGCCGACGGAGACGGCGCGCTCGAGGATCCCGATGCCGGGATACAGCGCCGCCGCGTTCAGGCTGCGCATGTTCGGCGAGGTGTTGATCCATGGGAGCCCTGCCTCGTCCTGCCACTGATCGCGCTTCCATCCTCTGATCTGGATCACGCTCAGATCGACGTCGAACTTCTTCTCCTCGCGGAACATGCGCGCCAGCTCGCCGACGGTCATTCCGTGGCGGACCGGAATGTCGTGGTACGCGACAAAGTCCGTTTTCCCCTCGAGGATCGGTCCCTCGACGATCGTGCCGCCGATCGGATTGACGCGGTCGAGCACGACGAACTTTTTGCCGGCCTGCGCCGCCGACTCCATGGCCATGCCGAGGGTGGAGATGTAGGTGTAGAAGCGGGCGCCGATGTCCTGGATGTCGAAGACGAGGACGTCGAGGCTCGCCAGCTGTTCCGGTGACGGCTGGCGGCGGTCGCCGTAGAGGCTGTAGATCGGCAGGCCGGTCACCTCGTCGGTGGTGTCGCCGATCTTCTCGTCGGCGAGCCCGCGGATTCCGTGCTCGGGGCTGAAGAGCGCGACGAGATTGACGCCGGGCGCGCTGCGCAGCAGGTCGATCGTCGGATTGCCGGCGCGGTCGATGCCGGTGTGATTCGTGATGAGGCCGACGCGCATGCCGCGCAGCGCCTCGTATCCGCTGCCCGCCAGCACGTCGATCCCGTTCTGCGCGTTCCCCCCGCCCACCACC